>DUIS01000055.1:10759-25777 GCA_013330215.1 Microcaldota archaeon
AATGGCTCTTGAGCGTATTAATTCCCAATAGTCCCTAAATTGTACGAGCTTATACTACAAATTAAATCAAAATGGTTCATAAATCCTTACCAATTCTTGATAATACGGTGTCTAAATTCTTCTTCAAATCCTTAGTTGTACCAACATTAGAGATTGCATAGTCTGCCTGGTTCATGACCACAACTACACCATGCTTCTCCTCTCTTTTATCAGACATGAAACCCCGTTTTTCCCTAGTATTTAGCCACTCAAAGACCTTTCGCGTCAGAGGGTCCTCAGGCTTTGCCCTCTTTTTCAGGCGTCGGAATCTTGTTTCAAATGGAGAGAGCACAGATATTACCCTTATATCCTTTAGCCTCTTTCTGATGTAATCCATCTCATATGTACTCCTTACCCCCATTATGACAACATGCCTCATCGATTTCTTTATCTTTTTGACCGCGTATCTCGCATACACGTCTTTTCCTTTTGTTTCCCTTAACCTCTTCGTGAACTCTCTAGTCGCTATCGGGTCCTTCATGGGCAATTTTGCCTTCTTTAACAATTCCCTCCATATGTCCCCAAGTTCTATAACGTCAAAACCCCTTTCCGTTAACAACTCTGCAACAGTGCTTTTTCCTGAACCTGGAAGACCGACAACAACTAATATCATAGCTATACATTCCTCATTTTAATGTCAATGACCTTCAAGGTATATGCAAAAGAAGATATAAAAGGTTTCAGAGTGTAGATTGAATAGCGAATAAGAATCCTGATAACATGCTGGTATTCACAAAACTGCTCATGATATTCGCAGTCATACTACTCGTAATAGGCGCTATAACGTACATGGCGGGATACAGCCTTTCAGGCACCCCATCCCTTAGCTATTACCTTGTCAAGAACCAGTCGCTGAACCCGACCGCAGCGTCAAACAACTTCATGCAGAACGGGATGACAACTCTGAAATATTTCGGAATCTTCATGGTCGCACTGTGCGTGATATTCCTTGCATGCGCCGCGGTGAATGAGAGGCTAAAGCTGAGCCAGAAATTCCACCACCTCAAGTACAGCAAGCCCCTCCACTAGCTGGTTATGCTGTTGCTCAGCCTTTTCAGCGCCTTGTACTTCTCGCCGTTCTCTATCCTTGCCTCCTCTACTATGCTGTTCATGCTCCTGCAGACGCTGTCATAGGTCTTCTTGTTTATCTTGAAGGGTATCCTGTCCTTCCCGCCGAGGTTGTATGCGTACATCACAGGGTCCCTGTAGGCAAGCTCCTTCTCGTATATCAGCGCGGAGACGAAGGCGAGCGACCTCAGCATGGCCCTTCCCACGCCCTTTATGAGCAGTATGTCCTTGTAATTCTCGGGATCGATGTCATTTGCCCTTGCTATGGTCTCCCGTGCGCGCTTGCTCATGTCTATCTCCATCCTTATGTCGTGCCTTTCGGGATACGAGCCCTTTAGCATCCTGTCGTATTTATCAAGTGCCTCGCCTCCGCTCTCCCTCACCCAGCCGTTCTCGCCCGAGGTAAGGTCAAGGCTGTTCGTATTGGTCTTTGAGAATATAGAGGAATGCGGCTCGTTGGCCACGTCGTTCCTGTCCACGAGCTCGCTGAACCACTGGAACCTCACGGCCATGTCGCTTTTCGGCGACATCGCCTGCTGGACTACAGCCCACTTGCCGCTTTTAGAGAACATCATGGTGTGGTGGTAGATGCCGATGTTGTCGTAGACCATCGCGGAATCCACCTTTGCCGCTATCCTGCTCATCTCGACCAAGCTGTCGGACCTGCCCGACATCGAGAGCGCGTCCGTGCCAGCGACTATGTCAGCCGGCGTTCTCAGGCCGGCCTTGCCCTTGCCTCCGGCAATGAACACCGCCCCCGAATCGTTGAGCGCCTCCTTCAGCGCGCCCATTGTGACCGTAGTGGTGCCGCTGCTGTGCCAGTCATACCCTATGGCGCATGCAAGCGCCTGGAACCAGTTAGGGTCCGCTATCCTCCTCACAAGCTCGTCGGGTCCGAACTCGTCGATTATGACCGTTGATATCGCCTGCGAGAGCTTTACCATCCTGCCGAATAGCCACCGCGGAGCTCTGCCGCCGTGCAGGGGAAGTTCTGTGACCGATCGCATAATCCAATTGTTCCCCCAATGATTAAAAAGGCAATGCCGATGCGGTGTTTACCAATAGCCCTTTTTGTGGCTCATGGTACCTGGTATGCATACCAGACTTTCCCAATGCCCTCCCCTTTAATGCTTCCCGGCGCCGTATCAGGCGCATAGAGATACAACGGCCAGCCGTAGTAGGTGAGCTGCTTTGTGCCGTCAGACCTTATTATCGTATTGAAGGACGACGCGCTGAGCGCTGGGGGGAGAGTCAGCGTGCTTGCGTAGAATGGGGGCCATATGCCCGCGCAGCTTCCATTGCATGCGCTAGTGCCGCTGTTCTGAATGTCAGTCCTGAAAAAATACAGCGTGAACCCCGCGCCGTTAGTAAGATAGTTGCCAATCGTTGAATTATGCATTATCATCACTGTGTATTGGGTCGAATTCTGTCCGCTCGGAATGGTTGTCAGGTATGTGCTGGACGCCGTAGTGTTCTGCGATGTTCCCGGCCCAACCGAAGTATATACAGTTGAACTGTACACAGTTGTGTTACCGCTCCCCATTCCCCTTGATATGTAGTAGCCGCCTACTGCGAGCGCGGCTATTATTACAACAGCCAAGACCGCTATCCACGTTTTCATATATCCACCATTGAAATTCTTTATCGTTTTCCTCCTCTCATGAGACTGTAATCAAGATATACCCATATCACGTCAGCAACCAGTATTATCGCGCCTTCGGCAATCCATACCGGCACAGGCCAGCTCTGGTATACCCACACTATGTCTGCTATGGCTATTATCACGCCCATCAGGATCGCAAGCCACGATTTCGCGGTGTTCTTCACGCAACCAATATGTATTGTCACTATCCATTTTAATAGTTATTGTCAGGCGTTCTTACGCAGATACCAATATAATAATTGCTTTCTATATTATTCAGACCGCGGTGTTTGCTTGCTCAAGAGCGTATTCGAGGGGAACGTCAACTATCTGCAGGTGCTGGACGAGAACGGCGAGGTAGATGTGACACTATTCCCATCAGACCTCAAGGACGAGCAGGTTGTAGAGATGTACAGGCAGATGTGCTTCGCAAGGGCAATGGATGCGAAGGTCCTGAGCCTGCAGAGGCAGGGGCGCGCAGTCACCTATGCCCCGCTTATAGGAGAAGAGGCTACACAGGTAGGGAGCGCGCTTGCGATGCGCGATGGCGATTACTTTGTGCCAAACTTCAGGCAGCATGCCGTTTTCGCCGCAAGAGGCATGCCACTTGATCTCATACTGATATACTGGAGGGGCTACGAGGAAGGTCTTGCCATACCAGAAAGCGTCAAGGCGCTTCCATACATAGTTCCGGTGGCGTCGCAGCTTCCGCACGCGGCAGGCATAGCCTTCTCCCAGAGATATAACAAGACTGACAACGCTACGATAACGTATGTCGGCGACGGGGGAACTTCGCAGGGCGACTTCTACGAAACGCTGAATTTTGCTGGCGTATTCAAGCTGCCGCTTGTCACGATAATAGAGAACAACCAATGGGCGATATCTGTGCCCAGGTCCAGGCAAAGCGCGGCGCAGACTCTTGCGCAGAAGGGCTTTGCTGCAGGGATGGACGTCGTGCAGGTCGACGGCAACGATGTAATTGCTGTTTACAAGGCGGTGAAGGATGCGCTCGAGATATCAAAGGAGGCGCCAACTCTCATAGAGTGCGTCACCTACCGCATGGGCATGCACACGACTGCCGACGACCCTACTAAGTACAGGAGCGAGGACGAGGTGGCGGAATGGCGCATGAAGGACCCGATATCAAGGCTTAAGAAGTATCTTGTCAAGAAGGCCCTCTGGAATGACGGCCTTGAGGAGACAATGCAGGAGGGCCAGAAGAAGACAATAGACGCTGCTCTCGAAAAGGCGGAGGCGTTCAAGCCTGACCCGAAGAGCATATTCGAGCATGTATACAGCTACATGCCTGACGTGCTGAAGGAGGAGCTTGACGCGGCTGTGGAATCTAACTTCTACGAGGAATGATGCAATGCTTACTAACATGGTCGGTGCGCTTAACAATGCCCTGGAGCTCATACTGAAGGAGAACGACAAGGCAGTGATACTCGGAGAGGATGTCGGGAAGGACGGAGGAGTGTTCAGGGTTACAGACGGGCTAATCGACAAGTTCGGGAGCAACCGCGTGATAGACACGCCGCTCGCGGAATCCGTTATAATAGGCGCATCAATAGGAATGGCAATCAACGGCATGCGCCCGATCGCGGAGATACAGTTTGCTGGCTTCATGTACTGCGGCTTTGAGCAGCTCATCAACCACGCAGCAAGGTACAGGAGCAGGACGAGATCGAAGTGCACGGTGCCGATGATAGTAAGGACGCCAGTGGGCGGAGGGGTAAGGACGCTTGAGCACCATTCGGACAGTCCTGAGGCATATTATTCCCACATAGGCGGATTGATAGTGGTAGAGCCGTCCAATCCGTACGATGCGAAGGGCCTTCTGATCAGGGCAGCGCATCTTGATGATCCTGTAGTGTTTCTGGAGCCGACAAAACTGTACAGGCTCTTCAAGCAAGAGGTCCCGGAGGAATCCTATGAGGTGCCGATAGGCAAGGCAAGCGTAGTGAGTGAGGGGGACAAGCTTACAATAGTGACCTACGGCACGATGGTGCCGCTTGTAAAAGATGTTGTCAGCAGCAAGAAGGTCTCTGCAGAGATAATCGACCTGAGGACGATAAACCCATTGGATGAAAGCACGATACTGGAGAGCGTGAAGAAGACCGGAAGGCTCGTAATAGTGCATGAGGCTGAGCTCAGCTTCGGCGTTGGCGCGGAGGTCGCCGCAAGAGTTGCCGAGAAGGCGATATTCGAGCTTTCAGCGCCGATAATCCGCGTAGGATCGCACAGTTTCCCGTACCCATTCCCTGGATACGAGAATTATTATATCCCGAATGCGGTAAAAATCTCGAAAGCGATAGACAAGGTTCTTTCTGTATAAGATTAATAGAATGACAATGCTGTGAACAGGGGCGATACGATGAAGGAGATAAAATTCGTTGATGTTGGAGAAGGAATCACAGAAGGCCACATACAGAAGTGGCTTGTCAACGATGGCGATGCAGTAAAGGAGGACCAGCCGATATTCGAGGTGGAGACCGACAAGGCTGTCGTGAGCATGCCATCCCCGATAGACGGCTTCGTCAAGATATTCGCAAAGGCAGGCACAACCGTGCATCTTGGGGACATGGTGGCGCAGATAGGCACAAAGGAGGAACTTGCAAATGCAAAAGTGGCACCGCAGCAGCAGGCTGTGCAGCAGAAACAGCCTGTGCAACAAAAGGCGGAAACTCAAGCACCGTCCTCGCCTCAGCAGAAGGAGGTGCTTGCAGCGCCGTATGTAAGGAAGCTGGCCAAGGATATGAACATAGACCTAAATTCTGTTGTGGGCACCGGCCCAGGCGGAAGAATACTGGATACCGATGTAAAGAACTTCACTGCAAAAGGCGCCGCGCCTGTGCAGCAAAAGACGGCAGAGACCGTACCGAAAATGCCAACTGTAAAATATGGCGGCGAGGTGGAAAGGATACCAATGTCGCAGACCAGAAAGGCGATAGCGAGGAACATGGAGCTATCATGGACAATCCCCCGCGCCACCCACATGGACCTTATCAATGCGACAGCCCTCTTCGACCTTGTTGCAAAGGAGAAGCCGGAGCTTGCAAAGGAGAAGAGCATACACCTGACCTTTCTCCCGTTCATAATAAAGGCTACAATAGCGGCGATAAAGGAGAATCCGAACTTCAACTCTAGCTACGACAAGGAGAACTCCGTGATAGTGAGGAAGAACTACTACAACATAGGGCTGGCGGCGGAGGCGCCGGACGGCCTCAAGGTCGCGGTGATAAAGAACGCGGACAGCAAGACTATAACGCAGCTCGCAAAGGAGATACAGGAGCTTGGCGACAAGGTAAAGAACAGGACGATAACGCTCGAGGAGATGCAGGACAGCACCTTCACCATAACCAACATAGGCAGCCTTGGTGGCGGCTTCATGGCTGTTCCGATGATAAACTACCCGAATGTTGCGATTCTCGGAGTGATGCGAATAAGGGACATGCCGATTGTCGAAGACGGCATGGTAAGGATAGGCAAGATAATGCCCTTCTCACTCGTATTCGACCACAGGGTCGTTGACGGTGCAGAGGCAGTAAGCTTCGGCAATGCGCTGATCAAATACCTTGAGGATCCAGACCTTCTTGAGATGCTCTGATAGCCTAACCGGCGTCATCAGTTCCTAATGTGCAGAATGTATCCTCCAAAAATGGAGGATAAAACTATATATATCTCAGGCTTCATAGCTTGAAAGATGATAAAATGTCAAGACTAAAAGAAGCTGCAGTTGTTGTGGTTCTCGCCCTTTCATTACAAGGACTACTGCGCGGCCAGAGCGACCAGCAGGATCAGAATGTATCTTTATCCATCACAGAATCTTTCGCATCCAGATATGTCAAGAGCACAGGAAGCCCCATAGGTACTGGACCCGTCCAACAGTTCCAGGCAGACCTCAACCTCGGCAAATATGTTACAATTACAGGATGGCAGGACTATGACGTCTCACGCAGGGCGCTCGACGAGGTTGATGTAGACCTGACCCTGCATAAATCGCTCTGCACCATAAGAAACCATTATCTGAAAGGGGGAATAGCCGGCAGCGTAAGCATGCAGGACTGGATATATCCGTCTAAGTTGATAAGCAATCAAAGCGATTATGCGATTATATCCACATTGACATACAGCGGCCCCTTAACAGTAAAGTTCACAGAGAAGCACTTGGTCACCGGAGGCTGGACATGGGACAGGAACAACTACGTTTTCGACATATCAGAACCTTTTAAGGTAAAGGATTGGGGAAAATCTAAACTTGTGGCAGGTCCTGTCTTCAGAACAGCATACGACGATAATTTCTTCAAGTTTAACGGATGGAACATCGCCACTCCGGGTGTTTCAGCAAGGTTCTCAAGGCGCGGCCTCTCGATAGACGCATTTGCAAAGAAGGAATTCCGCATGGACGTTCCCCCAACAAAGAAGGGCTTTTACTACGAGGGAATATCCGTGACGTTCGCAGACATGCCATGGCGCAGCGCATCCAAGTAAAAACAGTAAGGTATCTGCAAACGCTATTAAATCTTATAGGCATATACTACTGGCGCTTAGATGGTAATGGGATCGATACCTGAACAGGTGGACCTTGCGATTGTAGGAGGGGGCGTAGGCGGCTATGTCGCTGCGATACGCGCCGCCGAGCTCGGATTAAGCGTAGCGCTTGTCGAGAAGGACCATCTCGGAGGGCACTGCCTGAACTACGCATGCATACCATCAAAGACGCTCATAAAGGTGGCAGACATATTCTACGAGGCCTCCCATTCCCAGAAGTTCGGAATAAGCGGCATTGTTGTGCTTGACGCGAAGAAGATGTTCGATTGGCGCATGTCCGTATCGAAGAAGCTAGAGGACGGCGTGGCATTCCTCTGCAAGTCAAACCAGATTGACGTCTTCAAGGGCACCGCGACATTCCTATCATCAAACACGCTGCAGCTCACTGACGGGATCTCGCTTCAGTTCAAGCGCGCGATAATAGCGACGGGCTCTGAGCCCATACCAATGAAGGGCTTTGAATTCGGCGGGAACATAATGGACTACAAGGCTGCGCTCATGCTTGACCATCTGCCAAAGTCCATGGCGATAATCGGCGCAGGCTATGTCGCAGTGGAAATAGGCACGCTGTACGCGAAGCTCGGCAGCAAGGTGAGCATAATAGCGAGGAGCGACGTTCTCTCAAAGTTCGACCGCGATGCGGTAGATATCGTCAAGAAGAGGATGACAGACCTTGGCGTCACAATATATACAAACGCCTTGCCAGCATCCCATGATGCAAGCAGCATCACCCTTGCGGACGGCAAGAGGGTAGATGCGGAGATAATAGTAGTTGCCGTAGGGCTCGCGCCATATACTGATGGTCTGGGACTGGGAAACACAAAGGTAAAGACCGATGATAAAGGGTTCATAACGGTCAACAACACGCTTACAACATCAGATCCAAACATACTCGCAATAGGCGATGTGGTTGGTGAGCCGATGCTTGCCCACAAGGCGATAAGACATGGCGTAGTAGCAGCAGAGGTGGCAGCAGGGGAGAACTCATCCTACGATAACATCGTGGTGCCTGCAGTCATATTCTCTGACCCGGAGGTTGCAATAGCAGGAACCGTAGGGGAAGGAAACGGAATAAAGGTCACAAAGTTCCCGCTCACCGCGCTAGGAAGGAGCATAGCCCTTGATACCACGAACGGGTTTGTCAAGATAGCCTACGACAACGAGAACACGGTCAAGGGCGTAGAGATAGTATCGGACGAAGCAAGTTCAATGATATCAGAGGCCGCTCTTGCTATAGAGATGGGTGCAAACCTTGAGGATATAGCGGACACTATACATCCGCACCCAACATATAGCGAGGCGGTTCAGGAGGCTGCGGAGGCCGCCCTTGGAAGGCCGCTGCACTTCTTTTACGGAAGGAAGAAGTAATTGGATGGACTACACTAAGGACTTCGAGGACGGGTTTGAATACACCTCACTGGGCGCACTGCATTTCATGCACCATCCTGGCACAAAAGATAAGATAATATTCCTACACGGAGCAGGTGCAAACACGAAGGTATGGAGCAAGCTGGTGCAGTACCTTCCTGATGGGCTTGACGTTTTCCTGATAGACCTTCTTGGGCATGGGCAGTCAGATGCCCCTTCAGATATAGAATACACGGTGAGCAACCAGTTCCAGGCACTGAGAGAGTTCATAGCGCTGCAGAACAATGGCGACAGCTACATCTTCGGCCATTCCTATGGCGCGTGGATCGCAGCGTACTACGCATCTCAGCCCTGCGGCTGCAAGGGGATAATACTCGAAGACGCACCAGGGCTCGCAGAATCCTTTGCGGACATACCTGCGAATGGCATTGATGAATTCAAGTCGAATATGCTCAAATCCATACTTGCAATAAACAACAACAAGGAGTACGTATTCAAGAACCTGATAGACTCCGAATTCAAGGAAGACCAGCTTACTAAAGAGCTTCTCTCATCGATATCCGCCAAGACAAAGATAATATGGGGGAGCGATGACAAGATACTGGATAAGCGCTACGCGCCCATTCTGAACGAGCGGATAAAAGGTAGCACGCTGAGCATCATAGAAGGTGCTGGACACGAGCCGCATTATACAAACCCCGAAGAGGTCTGCAAGATAATACTAGAGTTCATTGGGTGAAGTGGCTATTTCTTCAAGCCCATTATAGCCTCTATCAGCTGCTCCTTCGTTATCTTTTCGGTTCTTGCGCCGAGAAGGTAGAATGTGTTCACCGCATTCGTTACCGATTCCCTCCTGAACCCAACGCCTATAAGGTGCTTGCCAAGAAGCGTCATGAAATCGCTGGGATTGGCCCCCAGGTCGCCGTCTATCTCTATCTTCGCTATGCGGTCGCCCTTTACCGTAGCCTTTACCGTGACCGTGACGCTATTGATGTTGCATGTGTTCTGAAGGCGCATAAATGTTATTTAGAACAATATTATAAATAATAGCGCCAAGGGATACTCTATAGGATCTTCATGGCAATGATACCGATAACCGAGAGAAAATACACGCTCGTGGAAAAGATAGACGAGACGCCGGAAGTCCTGATACTCAAGTTCATGCCGGAGGACAACCAGCCCACGCCATTCGATCCAGGAATGTTCATGATGATAGTCGGTGTTGACAGTTCAGGGAATAGATACACGGGGAGGGCGTTCTCTATAGCATCAGACCCATCAGTTCCTGGAATGGATTTCATGGTCATAAAGGAGCCGACGCACGGCGACCATATAGGGAGGCCGCACTTTGTTGACGCCAAGATAGGCGACGTCTTCTTCATGAGGGGCCCAAACGGCCAGTTCAGGTTCGACCCAAGCGTGGACAAAAAGGCGATTTTCCTTGCCGGGGGCACAGGCCTTGCGCCGTTCATCTCAATGCTACGGCACATAAAGTCATCAGGCTCCCAATGTGATACTGTGCTGCTTTACAGCACGAAATACTCAACAGAGATAATACTCAAGGAGGAGCTGAAAAGCTACGTTGCCGACCTGCACACAAAACTCGTAATAACAGTCACAAGGCCGCAGCCGGGCGACGGGTGGACCGGACAGACCGGCCACATAACTGCCGACACCATCAAGAACTACGCGCCAGACTATGCTGAGCGAACTGCATACATCTGCGGACCGCTCGCATTTGTTAAGGCGGTCAAGGACGCGCTTGTGTCCCTTGGCATGCAGAATGAGAAAATAAAGGCGGACGTCTGGGGATAATCAATTAGTTTATATCTTGTCAAGCCTTTCGTAGAGCTTGTCTATGTCAAGCTTCGTCACGATCAGCGGTATCTTCTCCACCTGCGCTATCTTGACAGCGAGCTTGTCAAGCGTTGTGACGTTGTGTATCACCACAACCCTTGGCTTGATCGGCGCAACCCTTATGACAACTAGCGGCGACCTTCCCGTTGAGACATGCTCGAATATGAACACGCGCTCGGTCGTTGAGCCGAAAAGCTTCGGGTACTCAGCTGGGGACATCTCGAGTATTATCCTAAGGCTGTCGAGCTTCGTGTAGCCGAAAAGGTTTATCGAGTCGAGCGTACCCGGGTTCGCAACCACCTTCCCCTCTATTATCCTGTTGAAGTCCGCCGCGTTTATCGGCGCCCCGAAGTCGTGTATCTTGTAGTATTTGTCCTCCTCCTCCTTGGTCGATGAGAACTTCGCAAGGCTGTTGCTTACTGTGCCGCCCTTCTGCGCGTCTATCGTGAAGAGCGCCTCTACGAACCTCTTTATTACGCCAACGCCTGGGCTGAGCCTCCTGTTGCTCTCGTAGTCGCTTATGGTCGAAGTTGACACCTTTATCTGCTTCGCAAGCTCAACCTGCGTCACTCCGAAGAACTCCCTCCATTTCTTCATGGCGCTTCCTGGGCTTTCCGCAAGCGTTATCTCCCCTGCTATCTTCTCCCTTAACTCATCCATAAGATCAGTTCGCTTCCTCTCTCTTCCTTCCCTTCCTGTTCCTCTTCTTCTTGTCTGAATCGACGCCCTTGTAGATCTGCTCCAGGTATTCCTTGTCATGCTGCTCCTTTGTCTTGCCGTCGTTCGGCTGCAGCGCGTTCCCAAGGTTCTGCGCCCCCTTCTTTACCAGGCCGTAGATTATCACTATCAGTCCCGCAATTGCGAGTATGATCGCGAGTATAACCGGCGCCTCGTATACCAGAAGGCTGGAGAGCTTGATAGGTATGTATGTCACAAGCCCGCTCACCGAAATTTTCGATGAGTTGCTTCCCGGCGTGTTGTCTATCACGACATATACGCTATTCATCGATGAATTCTGGGCGCTGCTCTGCTGCGTGAACAGCTGCGTATAGACGCTCCTCTTGTCAACGAATATGTAGTTGCCGTCTACCTCCAATGCTTGTGCGCGCGCGAGGCCGCTTGCGCCCCCGTTCGATCCGAGGTAACCGCTCCACTTTGAGAACGTGCTCCCGTTCATCACGTACATGTTCGTGCTGTTGGCCATTATCATGTACAGCGCAAGCGCGGTGTAGTTGCCGCCAGGGATTGCGACATAAGCAAAACTGCCGGAGTTCACCGTCACATTCGTGCTTGATATGCTTCCGCTCACCTTGCTGTTAAGAAGGTATCCCGAAACCAACGCGAGCACTATCGCGATTATTATAAGCGCAAGGCCGTAGTAAATGAATTTCTTCATCATAGGAACCAGTTAGTATTCTCAAAAAAGGTTTATAAGGGTAGTGTAGCCCGTCAGCCGTATCCCTCCACGCTTATCCTTGCATTGTCTGCATATTCGCTTCTTACGATGCCGAAAGAATCGTCATCCATGAACTTCCCCATGTGGAAGACCTCCTCCCTCGCAGTCCCCTCCTTCTTGAAGCCCAGCGCGCCGAGCAGGCGTATCGACCGTTCATTGCCGACTAGCACCTTCGCGCATATCCTGTTTAGCCTCAGCGTCTCAAACGCAAAATGCAGCATGAGCCTTACAGCCTCCTTTCCGTAGCCCTTCTCCCAGTGCCTCCTGCCGATCCAGTAGCCGATGTCTGCCCTCATGTTCGTGCTGTCTATGTTAGCAATAGCGCACATCCCTATGAACTCGCCGCCCTTCAGCCTTACCGACATGTGGAAATCGACCTTCTCGGTGCACCTCAGCTCTGCGAATTCTACAAACGAGACCGCGTGCTCAATCGTGTAGGGGAAGGGCATGTTGGGCACATTTGAGGCGATCTCGTAGTCGTTGGAATATTCCGCTATCGCTTCCGCATCCTCTCTGTCTACGCTTTCCAGATAGACCTTGAAGGCAGGGCAGGATATCCTCACAAAGATTACCTAAGGGCACCCAAGTGCTTAATAAATTTATCCTGCTTACTATTATTAAACTAGGTGTATACTTGGAGCACAGACCCGACAACGTAGAGACAGGGATAGCGAACATGGATTCCATGCTTGGCGGCGGCATACCCACAAGGAGCCAGGTGCTGATCGCTGGAGGGCCTGGCACAGGCAAGACACTCCTCGCGTTTGAGATACTGTACCGCGCGGCTGTGAACGGAACCCCGTGTGCATTCATAACGCTCGACGAGCGCTCCGAGAACGTTCTGAAGAATGTAAAATCGACCTTCACAGCCCTGAAAGAGGTAGACAAGCTGGTGGAGAAGGGCATGATAGTGGTGCAGGGCGAGGACTCCGCATTGAAGATATCCGCGAACACCGAATCGGAAACCAGCTATTCGCTGGGCAATCTCGTATCTGATGCAGAGGCGATAGTAAAGAGCAACAACGCGAAGATAGCGGTGATAGACTCGCTCTCGTTCCTCAAGCTCATGCTCGGCACAAGCATACTCTTCAACAAGATGGTCGCATCGCTTGTCTCCAACATGAGGAGGCTTGGCGTAACCGCAATATTCACCACCGACATACCATATTACAGCAGGAAGAAGATCAAGTTCTCGCAGGAGCTTCTGCTCTTCGACGGATTGCTGGCGCTTTACAACTTCGACTCAAGCGACAAGCCGAAACTAGAGATGGAGGTAATAAAGATGAGGGGCAGCAACCATTACAGGAAGCTATCCCATTACGAGATAACGCAGGCCGGCATAACGCTGGAGTGAGAACTGTCAAGAAATGGTGCAATGTCAAAAATAGGGGAGCCCAAGGGGATACTCTCAGCCTCCAAGCACGACACAAAAAGGGGTCTGCAGATGAGCGAGGGGGAGCGAAAGCTGGTCATCGCCCTCATAGCAGTGGCGCTCCTTGCAATAGCCTTGACAATTGTCGCGGTAACCGCTGCAAAAAGCTCGACAGGCCTCTCCAGCTGCAAGGCGATCATACTCGCCACACCGCGCAACTCGTGCTTTGCGGCGCTTGCAAACAGCACCGGCAACTACTCCGTATGCTCATTCGTGCAGCCACAGCAGGGCTCCTACCGGTGCATAAGCTCCCTTGCGCAGAGCAGGAAGAACGTGAGCCTGTGCTACTTGATAGGGAAGAACAACGGGGAATACGGCAGCTGCGTGACCGCGATAGCAAGCTCCGAGGGGCGGATCGGCTACTGCCTGATGCTGACCGGCGAGAATGAATCCGCATGCGCCTACGACATCGCAAGCGCAGGCATGTTCAGGAACGTATCAGAGTGCAACGACATAGCGAACCTGTCAAAGAGGTCCGCATGCAGCGGCATATACTACAACAATCTTGCGGTAAGCACCAGGAACGCATCCTACTGCTCCATGCTGCAGAGTTCGGGCGGCGCGAGCACGCTCTCAGCCATACTGGCGCAGAACACTACAGGCTCATCCCTCAGCTCTGAGCTCCTCCCATACCTGTATTTCAACGCGACCCCGAGCAACTTCTGCTACTATGAGCTCGCCAACCTGCTCGGGACGCCTAATCTTTGCGCCTATACCGGGACTGCGCTGTCGCAGCTATGCTACGCAGAAAACCTCTCCTCAAGCGCTGCCGCAGGCGGCAGCGGCGCGAACTACAGCATCGCAGAGATAAACGTGAGCAGCGTATGCTCATCGGTGCCTGCGTATGCGCAGGAGCTGTGCACCTATTCGTTCCTTACGGAAAAGGCTGTCGCAGGCAGGAATGTCTCCTCATGCTATGCGATAAACGACACTGGCTACCAGTACTCGTGCATACTCTCCATTGCTACCAAATATGACAACCTCTCCTACTGCAATTACATAACCGGCAATTCCACCGCGCAGCTTGCCTGCAAGGAATCCGCAACTATCCTTGCGAGCAACGCCGTCTCTGGCAATGCTATCGGTTGAATGGAATAGGCGTTTTTATGGTCGATACGGAAAACTGCATAGTCTCCTCTATAAGGATGGCGCACAACCCCGCAGATAACATATACACTGTGATATCCGGCGCTGCGATGCAGCTCAAGAGCGAGACGCAGCTTGAGCTCTACGACAGGGTGTCGGTGCAGGGCGAGAGCGCGATTTTCATAGGCCACGAGGACCAGAAAAGCAAGAAGGCGTACGCGCGCATGTTTGACTCGCTCCTAAAAAAGGCCGATACTATTTCCAATTCAAAAAATCTCGGCCTGAAGGACGAGTACTCCGCCACCGCAAGGAAGATGCTCCCATCGCTCGTGGATTCCGCAAAGACATTCCTCAAGGCCTTCCTTTCCGGCGCGCCGATAGTGGTGCGCTTCCACAACGACGGCGACGGCTCTGCCGGAGCGATCGCGCTGCACAGGGCGGTCTCAGCGCTTGAGGAGAAGGGGCTCTGCATGAACGAGCGCAGCATATCCTGGCAGATGAACAAGGGGATAGCCTACA
>DUIS01000023.1 GCA_013330215.1 Microcaldota archaeon
GTGGGTGTAAAAATGAACGACGAGGAGGTAGCTGAACTTATAGACCAGATAAAGCGTCAGATAGACATGGTGTTGAACGATACCAGCGTGCCTAAGAAAGTGAAGAGCGCGGTCAAGGATGCGAAGGACAACCTATGCGCGGAGGGCGACTATGTGGTCCGTGTCTCATCCGCCATATACAGCATGGACTCTATAAGCAACGACATAAACCTTCCTTCGCAGGCAAGAACAGCAGTCTGGAGCATACTAAGCATGCTTGAGTCAATAAAGACCAGTAGCTGATATGGCTGGTGAAAATGCTGTCAAAGAACTCGTCAAGAAACTTTCGAAATTCGGCGTTCTGGTCGCTGCTGACGTTGACGACGGCGATCTCGCAGACATAGAAATAGGCGCGATAGTCTCCAGGGTACTGGAAAGGATGGCATCCGACTCCAACTTCAGCATCATAAACAAGATAGACATAGCCAACATGGCGGAGGAGATAAGGCTGGAGAAGTCGCCGAAGCCCATCGAGATAGTGCAGAAGAGCGACTTCAAGGCCTATGCCTCGGAGGTAGACGCCCATTACAGCATAACAAACAAGACGACGGAATACACGAACGGCACGGTCGACGGTTTCGTATCCTATTTCAGGAGCAGGCTGGACAGGCTCAGGAAGATAATAGTGCAGCACAGGAATTCGCCGAACGGCATGGTAGCTAGCCTCGAGGGCATAAAATCATACTCGAACGGGCGGGAGATAACCGCGCTCGGCATGATATCGAACAAGATAACCACGAAGAACGGCAACATAATGGTTGTCATAGAGGACGAGACCGGGGAGGCCAAGATAATATTCATGAACGGCACCTCGAAGCAGTCGCTCGAGCTCTTTGAGAAGGCAAGGCATCTTGTCGACGACGAGGTGATAGCCGTGAGCGGAAAGATATCGGGGCCGTTCATAATAGCGTCTGAGTTCGTCTGGCCCGACATTCCGATAAATGAGCGCAAGCAGAGCGAGGAGGACGTCGCGATAGCGTTCATATCCGACGTGCACGTCGGCAGCAAGTACTTCATGGAGAGGAACTTCTCCAATTTTATAAAGTGGCTCAACGGAAACTACGAGAAGCGGGAGGATCTCGCTGGCAAGGTGAAGTACCTTGTAGTGGGCGGCGACGTTGTAGACGGAATAGGGGTCTACCCGAACCAGGACAGGACCCTCACAGTGCTGGACATATACACGCAGTACAAGATATTCTTCAACTTCATCTCCATGATCCCTGAATACATACAGGTATTCGTGATACCAGGAAATCACGACGCAGTTCAGAGCGCAGAGCCGCAGCCGCAGCTCAGCAGCGAACTTGTAGGAGATTTCAAGGCGGACAACGTCCACATATTACCAAACCCTAGCTTCCTCACGCTGCACGGCATAGAGATACTCGCATACCACGGCACATCGCTCGATTCAATCATAAGCGCAATCCCCGGCACGAGCTACGCCAAGCCGGAGAAGGCGATGACAGAGATACTGAAAAGGAGGCACCTCTCGCCGATATACGGGGGCAGGAGCATGATAGTGCCGAGCAAGCACGACAACATGGTCATAGACAAGGTACCGGACATACTCCACATGGGGCACGTGCACAAGAACGGCATGGCGAACTACCATGGCGTCGACATAATCAACAGCGGCACATGGCAGTCTACAACGGACTATCAGCTCTCGCTGGGCCACGTCCCGACGCCATGCATAGTGCCCATATACGAGGCGAAGGGCAACAGGTTCACAACCATAAACTTCGAGAGGCCTGAATGATGGAGGACGAACGCTATTTTGAGGTGCTGAAGAACGACTTCGAGCGGATAAACCTTGTCGCGACGAGGGCGCGCGAGAAGGGATACGACCCGAAGCGTTTTGTCGAGATAAAACCGGCGCCAGACCTTGCATCGAGGGTCGGCGGGATAATAGGCATAGACGGCATAACCGAGATGATCAAGGCGAGGACCGACGGCAAAGGGCGCCAGGAGCTAGCCTTCGAGATGGTGAAGGAGATATGCACCGGCGCGACATTCAGCGCAAAGCCGAACGAGGAGAGGCTCCTGCTCGCCGTGCGCGTAGGCCTGGCGATCCTCACTGAGGGCATAGTGGTAGCCCCTACAGAAGGTATACAGAACATAGAGCTGCACAAGAACCCTGACGGCTCAGACTACATAGCGCTGCTCTATGCGGGCCCGATAAGGGGAGCTGGCGGCACGGGCGCAGCTATGTCGGTTGCGCTTGCGGATTACGGGAGGAAGCTGCTCGGGCTAGGAGCCTACAAGGCGCAGCAGTCAGAGGTGGAGCGCTACATAGAGGAGATACAGATGTACCACTCAAGGGTGGCGCGCCTGCAGTATTTCCCCTCGGAGAGCGACATGCGCGTCATACTCGAGAACTGCAACGTCTGCGTGGACGGCATCCCGACCGAGAAGCTTGAGCTCAACATACACAGGAACATAAAGAGGCTTGACGCTTCGGGGAAGGAGCAGCTCATCACAAACAAGGTGCGCGGCGGCATAGGGCTTGTGGTATGCGAGGGCATAGCGCAGAAGGCGAAGAGCGTTCTCAAGTACACCAAGATGGCAGGGCTTGACTGGAGCTGGCTCAACAACATAATAAAGGTGGACAAGAGCTCAGGGCCGAAGGACGACAGCAAGCCGGGCAATACTGCCGTATTTTTGCAGGAGCTTGTGGCCGGGCGTCCGGTGCTATCCTATCCGGGGAAGAACGGTGCCTTCAGGCTGAGATACGGCAGGTCTAGGCTCACCGGGATAGCGGCAAAGGGCTTCAGCCCGGCTACGATGATATTGCTGGACGAGTTCATAGCGACCGGCACGCAGCTCAGGATAGAGAAGCCTGGCAAGGGCTGCGTGGCTGCCCCCGTCGACACTATAGAAGGGCCATTCGTGAAGCTTGACGACGGCGAGGCGCTCAGGGTGAACAGTGCCGAACTTGCAAGGGAGCTGAGGAGCAGGGTGAGGAAGATAATAGCGGTAGGGGACATACTCGTCACCTACGGAGATTTCAAGAAATCAAACACGCCTATGCAGCCCACAAGCTACGTGGAGGAATACTGGGCCGAGCAGCTCAGCGCATCCGGTCATACTGGAGAGATTCCTGCAAAGCCCTCATTCAGGGAGGCACTGGCGATCTCGACAAGCAGCGGCATACCAATGCACCCGATCTACATCTACGATTAA
>DUIS01000083.1 GCA_013330215.1 Microcaldota archaeon
GCAAGAGGCTCGGGATAAGCGTCAGGGCCATGGAGGCGTTCATGTTTGCGAGCATACTCATTTTCTCCGCGCTGTTCTCCGTGATCGGGCTTACAGAGATCAACATCGGCGCATTGACGCTGCGGAGCCATCCGAACATAAATTACACAGGCATGAGCGGCGCGCTCGCCACGATACCCGCGAACGCGAGCGTGCTTGCGCAGGCTCCCATAGCCACGCATCTTTTCTACATACACAACCTTGAACTCCCGCCGATCTACAACAAGACCAACACCGAGGTACTCGGATACCTCACCGTCTACTGGTTTGTGCCTGATTACATAGTCATCGACAGGAACCTGAGCGACTACTATTACCTTACGCACTACAACCTCACAAACTCAACGTTCAACGTCTACCAGTACATGGGCAGGAACTACACGGTATACTACAACGATTCCGACCTATACATATACAAGAGGGTCGCCAATACAGGGTGAACAATCTCTATAAAAGGTTTGCTTTGCAGAATATCTACGGTTAAGATGAAGATTCTTCTGCTTGATGTCGAGAGCATAGGCTGGGAGCTGATAAAGCCGGAGGCTAGCGTCTACGAGGACTCGGATGAGAAGAGCGTCTCGGTGAAGGACGCGCTCGTGATGATGCTCAGCGTCGAGAGCGACGACGACAAGGATGTCGCGGAGAAGGCTGTAGCCGATGTGGAGAAGATCATGAAGCAGCTCAAGAGGGGCAGGCTGGTGATATACCCGTACGCGCACCTGAGCAACGACCTTGCCGACCCCAAGAGCGCAATGCAGATGATAGATTCCGTTTACAAGAGCGTTGCATCCGACAAGGGGATCGAGGTGCGGAAGGCACCGTTCGGGTGGAACAAGAAATGGAGCATAACGATGAAGGGGCACCCGCTCGCCGAGCAGATGAGGAGCTTCGGCAAGGATGAGAGGAAGGTCTACAAGAAGGCGAAGCCGGTGAGCGTGAACACCGCGATAGTGAGGAAGAGCGACGTTTCCGGCCTGCCAGAGACGGACCACAGAACCATAGGTGAGAGGCTCGACCTTTTCAGCCTGCAGGAGGTGTCGCCGGGCATGATATACTGGCACCCGAACGGCATGGTGATATTCAACGAGCTCGTCAAGTTCATAAGGGAGAGGCAGCTCGAGTACGGCTACACGGAGGTTGGGACTCCCGCGATCGCGAACACCGCCCTATGGGATGTGAGCGGTCACATGGAGCATTACAAGGACAACATGTTCAGGTTTGACGCGGAGGACGAGAGCCTCGCACTGAAGCCGATGAACTGCGCCTCAATCATGATGATCTACAAGTCAAGGAGATGGAGCTACAGGGACCTGCCGCTGCGGCTGTCGGACTTCGACAAGGTGTACAGGAACGAGATCAGCGGCGCGCTTACAGGTCTCTTCAGGGTCAGGGAGATAACGCAGGACGATGCGCACATATTCGTCAGGGAGGACCAGGTGGAGGAGGAGATAACGAACGTGCTGAAGCTCATCAACGAGTTCTATTCGAAATTCAACCTTGCCTACAAGGCAAAGCTCTCGACAATGCCGGACAGCCATCTCGGCGACGAAAAGCTCTGGAGCGATGCGATAGGCAAGCTCAAGAAAACGCTTGAGAAGAACAAGATGAAGTACGAGATAAAGGAGAAGGAGGGCGCCTTCTACGGCCCGAAGATAGACTTCGACATAGTGGATTCTATAGGCAGGGAATGGCAGTGCGCGACCGTGCAGCTCGACTACCAGCTGCCGCAGCGGTTCGGCCTCGAATACACGGGCGAGGATGGGAGGGGGCGCATGCCGATAGTCGTACACAGGGTGGTGTACGGCTCGCTTGAGAGGTTCCTCGGTGTGTTCATCGAGCATTCGCAGGGGAAGTTCCCGACATGGCTCGCGCCCGTGCAGGTGCGCGTGATGTCCATATCCGAGCCGGCAAACGATTACGCTGAAAAGGTCTACGGAGAGCTCAGGAAGCACGGCATAAGGGCGTATGCCGACCTGTCGGACAGGACGCTCGAGTACAAGATAAGGGAGGCGCAGATGCAGAAGGTCCCGTACATGGTAATACTCGGCAAGAAGGAGCAGGAGAGCGGCAAGATCACTGTAAGGGACAGGGCGGGAAAGCAAGCTCATGATCTAGAACTTATCGAATTTGTTAAAAAGATATCAAAAGAGATAAGTGAAAGAAGCTTTTCAAATGAATTGTGAGCTTTGCGATGCTTGACTGGCTAGCATGGCCGGTAAACGTCTTTTTTGTTTGTTTTTATAATTCTGTAGAATGCGATAAACCTCTTCTTTAACCGGATCTTTATAGCTTTTTAAGTAATCTTTTAGCCTGTGCGGCTCTATCTTTCTGGCAATATTTTCGTATACATAATCTTCAGGCACCAATTTGAAATATACCATGTCTATTAAAGTTTTCTCCAAGTCGGAGGTATAAACATAAAAATTACTGGTTTTTATTCGTTCATATCCGAAAAACAATTCTTTAGGTATATGATATATAACTGAATTTAATCCGAAGATTACTCTTGTGCCGCTACGAATATTTCTTGGCGTTATGATAGTAGTATTGTACTGCTGTTCTGTCACATTATGATAGTTAAGGGCACTTCCCAGCCCGTAATAAGATGGCTGGAATGCAAATCCTATAATATCGCCGTTCCTATGCATTGTATATTTTCCTTTTGTTAATCTATAGATTGCGCCGGATTTTATCATTAGGCTGATGAATTTTCTTACGTAAATTTCCGATGCCCCGTTTTTGATGAGAAATAATCTAGCATCGTTAAAGCTGAATAATGGAAATTTTGAGAAAAATTCAACAAAAGTCTTTTTGTATTTCATGCACCGCACCACATTTTTAAGTACCGCACTATTTGATCGAATGATGGGGAAATGCCTTCATAAATTAAATTCTTCAGGGGATCTTTGCCGATTGGTTCTTTTAGGTCCTTCAGAAATTCTTTCAATTTAGCAACAACTATGCTTTTATCGGATATGCTTTGTGTAAGCACCATAATGTCGTAGATGTCTCTCTCCAAACGCCTATCTTCGTATGCCATAATTTTTTCCAGTATGAGTTCTGCAGCAGAAAGTGAATATACGGTTAGCATGGTTCCATTGGTATTCTTGTATGGGATAGGAAGCCCATTACAGCGTTTTTTAACAAATTGTAAAGCTATATCGGTGCCGTTGCCACTCACTATATAATTGATCATGAGCCTTCTCCTGTCGCCTTTCTTTACTTTTAGACCATAGAGCAGTAGATTATTCGCTATCTTGTCAATCGACTTTTCCTTATAGACATACATATCAATATCTTTGGAGAATCTGTTCCCATTATAGCAGCGCCATACTGCAGTTCCACCGTGGAATGTGGCATCGCTGGCGCTTTCAAAGACCGTCCTTACTGTGAGATCCTGCAACTGGGCTTTTTTTAGCCTTTCTCCCTCAAGTTTTTCGTCTATTATATCTGCCATATATTTACCAATGTGATAGAATAATGTCACTTTCGTAATTATTAGGTTTGTAAGATTTAAATACATTCGCATTTATTGTATTTACGGCAACCCGGATTTACGCAGGTGATAATAGAGTATTACTTTGGTAGACCCTGTACATACCAAAATTTGATGCATATTTTGACTGTTCTATTAATTACCAATGTGATAGAATAATGTCACTTTCGTAAT
>DUIS01000006.1:0-291 GCA_013330215.1 Microcaldota archaeon
GATAGCCATAGTCGCGATTTACAACGGTTTTGTCAGCAAGAGGAACCGCGTGCAGGACGCCTCGGCGCAGATAGACGTTCAGCTTAAGAGGAGATACGACCTGATACCGAACCTCGTGAACGCTGTCAAGGGCTACATGACCTACGAGAAAAGCGTACTTACGAAGGTGACAAGCCTGAGGAGCGCGATAGTCTCGGGCACAATGGAGGACAAGGCGCAGGCAAACAACCAGATATCAGCTGCGCTCAAGACGATATTCGCAGTAGCGGAGAACTACCCGGACCTCAAGGC
>DUIS01000006.1:357-1654 GCA_013330215.1 Microcaldota archaeon
ACTACCCGGACCTCAAGGCCTCGGCGAACTTCAAGGAATTGCAGGACGAGCTTGTAGATACGGAAAACAAGATATCATACGTGAGGACATCATACAACGATTACGTGCTTGATTACAACAATGCCCTGCAGACCTTCCCTGGGAATGTTTTCGCAAGCAGGTTCAACTTCCAGAAGGCAGACTTCTTCAAGGCGCCTGACGAGGCAGCTGAACCGGTAAAGGTAGACTTCAGCGACGTGAACAGCGCGCAGGGCGGGAGCGGCGCACAGCCGCAGCAGCCGGCTAAGGGAGCCAAGAAGGGCGCCAAGCCAAAATCCTAGTAGATACTGGAGACTGTGGTCTGAATGACAAGCTTCTTCGATGAGATAAGCAGGAACAGGCTAAAATCGATACTGCTTATGCTCTGCTTCGGGCTCATATTCGCGGGCATAGTCTTCCTTTTCGTTGAGGTCTTCGGAGGTGGCCTCATAGGCTTCATCGTCGGGATCATAATCATACTCGCCTACGCGGCGTTCTCCTACTTCTACGGCAGCAAGCTTGTGCTGAAGATGTCTAAGGCGCAGGTTGCGGACAAGGCGCAGTACAGGCAGCTTTACGACCTTGTGGACGGGCTTGCCTCCGCATCGCAGATACCCATGCCGACCATATACATAGTCAACGACCAGAGCCCGAACGCGTTCGCAACCGGCAAGAACAAGAAGAACGCCTCGATAGCGGTCACTACGGGGCTCCTTGCCATGATGGATAAGAACGAGCTTGAGGGAGTGATCGCTCATGAGATGTCGCACATAGCGAACAACGACATACAGTTCATGCTTTACGCCATAGTGTTCGCAGGTGTCATAGGGCTCATGGCAGCGATCATAAGGAACGTCTTCCTTTTCGGGGCGCTAACTTCCGGAGGGGGAAGGAAGAACGGCGGCATATTCATACTCATAGGGCTTGTTGTAGGGCTTCTAGCTCCGCTATTCGCGCTTCTGCTGAAGCTCGCAATATCAAGGAGGAGGGAGTACATGGCTGACGCGAACGGCGCGCGAATAACTAGGGCGCCCAGCCACCTCGCGAGCGCGCTGAAGAAGATACAGGCGTACGAGAACAAGCCAACGGCGCAGCCTGTGCAGCATGCGAACGAGATAACCTCGCCTCTCTATTTCGAGAACCCGCTGAGGAAGAAGTCCATCATGAACCTTTTCTCAACGCACCCTCCCATAGCGGACAGGATCGCCAAGCTTGAGCAGATGTACTGAGCGTACTTCTGGGGTTGGCGCTGCCTCTTGCGAACTTATAAATACTGTAC
>DUIS01000006.1:1711-20525 GCA_013330215.1 Microcaldota archaeon
TGCGAACTTATAAATACTGTACAGGATAAAATAAAATAAGTGATAGACATGGCAACAACTTCCGTGAAACCTGGCGGGGCGGCGCCAAGAGAAGTTAGACTGATAGACCAGAAGGTAATGGATGGATTGGTAAGGAATTTGAATCAGGTGATAACTGTAACCCATACAGCTATGCCTGGCGCGGCATCTGTTACTACAAATCAGATCCTTAGGTATGTGAACGGCTTTAGGTATATACTTACAGAATCCGACGTCTTTCCGTATGTTCACAAGACACCTTTTACAGAGGAAAACGGAGCAATAATAAGAATAGCTGTAGCGGGGGATGGCAGGTACGCTGTCTTGTACAGCAACCCTAATTTTGAAAGCGCGGAACAGGAAGGCAGTTATGACCATATTAGAGAGGTGTTGGGATTAGGAGTCAGCACTGTAAGAATGCTGAGCTTCGGACCGGAAATAGCCGAGATGCTTGAAAAAGAGGACTTGGCGGCTGCAGCACTTATGAGGAAATGAGATAGACTGGTTCAGCCCGACCGCAAAATTTCTTTGAAGAACACCATACCGAGCGGTACCTCACAGTCTCGTCCTGCAGTTACTTGGAATTTTACGAGGCCTTGAGGTCCGGGTAGTTCTCTGCGGCAGTGGATAGGAACAGTATAGCCCATAGACCTAAGTAGATCACGCATAGGCTTGTTGAAAGTATATAGCTTTGTTTGGACTCTTTTTATGTGCTTGGCCTTTGCTATCTTTTCGGCTTCGGTTACCAGAGCCTGGGCTATCCCTTGCCTTCTGAAAGCCTTGACAACATAGAGATCGTTGATGTACAATATTTTATTGTCCCTGGAAAAACCTGCTGCTCTCTGGATGTCTGCCCTTATAAATCCTGCAATTTGGCCATCGACTTCTGCCACTAAAAAGCTGCAATTTTTGTCTCTCAAAGCATTTTTATAATAGCTTTCCGTGTCGCGGCCTCTCGCTCTTCTTCCGCCAAATGGTTTTGGCTTATAAGCAGCGCGCATAGGACACGGATTGATCAAATAAGGTCTTATCGCTAAAATATCCTCCTCCCTACCTTCTCTGATAATTTTTTGGGTATTCATAGGATCTGCTTATATTGCAGGATCACATTCCTGATAATAGACGAAAGCTGTTCCTAAAAATAAGTACGGGTTTACCTTTTGCGCCATTTTGGGCCGCCTGATTTCCCTTTCTGGCCTAAGAACCTGTTCGGCCTTGCCCCGCTGTTGCGCGGGCCCTTCTGCGGCCTTCCCTGGAACGGCCTGGAGAACTGGTTCGGCGTGTTTCCGCTGTGCTCCCTTGCTGGAGCCTCCTTTATCCGCTTTACTGCTTTCTCCAAATCAGCCTTCAACTTTTCCGCTATGAAGCTCTTGGTGAAATAGTCTGCCTTGAGCGCTATGCTTATCTTTGCCGCATATGCCCTTGCTATGCGGCCCCGCCTGTCCCTCGGGCCGTTGCTTATCTCCGCGAGCTTGAACAGCGTCCCGTACTTTGGGGGATTGCTCCCGAACTTTATGTGCTTGAAGAGCGCCTTCTCGGCGCCGAGGAGCTGCACTGTGCTTGCGGGCATTGTGGCAAGCCTCTCCAGCGAGCCTGCTTTGCTCAGCAGCTCCGCCGCAATCTTCTCATCAGTAAGGTAAGTGGTATTGGGCATCAGCTCCGTTGATGTGGCCTTTATGTAGGCCTCCAGCCCGAGCATCGTGTCGTACATCTGGTTGCTCAGCTTTGCGAAGTTCAGTATCGCGTCCCTCTCACGCTCCGACATCGAGCGCCCTATTGTCGCCTTCGCCTTGTTGTATATTGATTCCGCCTTCTGGGAATCCGCCATTATGGTGCTTATTCCCTCCTTGCTTATGCCCTCCTTGCTGTTGAGCACTATGGAGAGGTCTGCAAGCGTCTTCGGGTTCGCTATCTTTATCTCGGGGAAGTATATCCCGTACCATTCGCTTAGGCGCTCGAATACGAGGTTGTAGGACTTGTTTGTCTCAAGGTATGCGTTTATTGCCTGCATCAGCGCGTGCTCCTCGTTGCTGTACGCACTGGTGATGCCTTCCTTGGCCTTCCTTATCATGCGCTCCCGCATTTCCTCGAACGGTTCCTTTGCCAGATTGACCCCCTTTAGATAAATATATATGGAAAATAGAGGTTTTAATGCTTTCCCACTATAATTATTAACGATATTGCGGTATTAGCATGAACATTGACGATCTGGCTGCCTTTGCGAAGGCAAAGGGCTTCTTTTGGCCAACCGCCGAGATATACGGCGGCATTGCGGGGCTGTACGATTACGGGCACCTTGGCGCCCTGCTTAAGCGCAGGTTTGAGCAGGCGTGGCTCTCATATTTTGTGGAAAGCAACGATGATTATTATCTCATAGACGGCGCGAACATGCTGCCGGACAAGCCGCTCATCGCGTCGGGGCACGCCGAAAGGTTCAATGACGTGCTAGTGGGCTGCTCGAAGTGCCACACATACTACAGGGCCGACGTGACGCTTGCGGATTCCGGGGTGAAGGTGTCAGAGGGCGCTGGCCCGAAGGAGATAGACGAGCTGATGAAGAAGCACAGCGTAAAGTGCCCGAAGGACAAAAGCGACTTCCTCCCGTCAAAGGCATTCAACATGATGATAGACGTGCACCTGAATCCGGAGAGGACTGAAAAGGGCTATCTGCGCCCGGAAACCGCGCAGACCGCCTATCTCAACTTCTTCAGGGAATTCAATGTGCTGAGGAAGAGCCTCCCGATGGGCCTTGCGATAATAGGGAGGGCGTACAGGAACGAGATATCCCCTAGGCAGGGACTCTACCGCATGCGCGAGCTGATACAAGCGGAGCTCCAGATATTCTTTGATCCGGCCGCATTCCCTACGCCCTTTGAAAAGTTCAGGAAGAGGGAGGTCAATGTTGTACCGTACTCGACAAAGAAGCAGGTGAGGATATCCGTGGAAGGGCTTTGCAAGGATTACGGCATACCGGAGTTTTACGCTTACCATATGGCTCTGATAGACACCTTCTACAGGGAGGTGCTCGGCGTTCCGGAGGAGAAGATACACTTCCTTGAGAAGGGCGGCGACGAGAAGGCGTTCTACAACAAGATACACATGGACATAGAGGTGGATGTCGAGAGCTGGGGCGGCTTCAAGGAGGTGGGCGGGCTGCACTACAGGGGCGACTACGACCTTACATCGCACACAAAGGGGTCGAACCAGGACCTGTCGGTCTCGATAGACGGGAAGAGGGTAATGCCTAATGTACTTGAGCTGAGTTTCGGTGTCGACAGGAACGTCTGGATGCTCGTGGACATTTTCTACAAAATTGACGGAGAGAGGAAAATGCTGATGCTGAAGCCGTATCTGGCGCCGTTCACTGCTGCAATATTCCCGCTGCAGAAAGACGAAAAGATAAACGAGGCTGCAAAGGCGCTGCATAACGAGCTGAAGGCAAAGTTCAGGGTCTTTGTTGATGAGGGCGGATCCATAGGGAGAAGGTATGCTAGGATGGACGAGATAGGAACCCCATACTGCATAACCGTTGATTTCGAGAGCGTTGACAAGAAGTCGGAGAATTACAACACTGTTACGGTAAGGGAAAGGGACACTAAAGAGCAGAAGCGGATAAAGATTCCGGAGCTGGGAAAATTCCTCGAAGGGAAAATTGCGCTTGGGTTCTAGCTTGGCGCGGAGGGGCGCCTACGGTGGTTGGTTGAAGTATTACACTGCAACTTCTAATGGTTTTAGGATAAAGGATTTCGACCTAAGGCATACGATAGAGAGCGCACAGCCGCTTACCTTCCATGCGGATTACAACCTTGCCGAAGGCACCCTTGAGTATGCGGCCGGCGACAAGGTCATAAGGGCGGTATGCCTGGGCAACAGCAAGGAGTGCACGGTAAGGCTGCACTCGAACGACATGGCTTTCGCGAAGAAGGAGTTCGCAAAAAGGTTTGCGCTGAATGACGACATGGAGAGGATATACGCGCGCATCTCGACAGACCAGTTTGTGGTTTCGGCGATAGAGAGGTATCACGGCATGAGGGTGACGATGAACGACCCATGGGAGACCACGTTGTGCTTCATAATGTCCCAGTACAACAATGTCAAGAGGATCAGGCTCATAATAAAGAGATTTGTCTCGGAGTTCGGGCCTGAAATATTGGATGGTGATGGCAAGACCGTCGGAAAGGGCTTCCCCTCCAGCGGGGATCTCATTGGCCGCACGGAAGCGGACTTTAGGGGGTGCGGCGCGGGCTTCAGGGCGAAATACATAAAGAGCGCCGCAGATTACTGCACCAACAACCTTGACCTCTACAAGCTTCATAACAAAAGTTATGACAAGATCAAGGAAGAGCTGATGAGGATAAGCGGAGTTGGCGACAAGGTTGCGGACTGCATCGCGCTCATGGGCTACGGCAAGATGGAGGCCTTCCCAATAGACGTCTGGGTGAAGCGTACGCTCGAGGGCGTTTATTTCGATGGCAAGAAGAAAAAGATCGGCGATCTGCACAGGTTCGCCGAGGAGAGGTGGAGGCCGTATGCGGGCTACGCACAGCAATATATATTTCACGGAGCAAGGAATATGTAGGTAATTGCATGTCAGGGATTGAAAACGATGTAAAATTGATATCAGAGTCGCTATCGAAGAAGCAGAAGGATTTCGACACCGCAATGGGGCTTGTCAGGGACATAATAAGGGAATCCGCGCAGGCGATAACCATGCTGCACAACAACAAGGAGGGAGAGGCTGCAAAGAAGATAGAGTTTGCGCACAAAATGGTGGAGACGCTGACGAAATTCGACGCCGAATTCAGCTACAACACAAAGCAGGCATACCAGGAATACGCAGAGGCAAGGATATTCTTTGAGATAAAGAAAAAGGGGATCGTACCCTCTTACAGGGCTGTTGGTGTGGACCAGGAATCGTACCTCATGGGCCTCATGGACGTGATGGGGGAGCTGAAGAGAGAGATACTTGAATCGCTGCGCGAGAACAGGGTAAAGGAGGCGGAGGTATATTTCGACAAGATGCGCATGATATTCGATGGCACAAGAAGCATAAGGTTCGCCGAGGCGGTGCTGAACGGTTTCAGGAGGAAGCAGGATGTCGCAAGGATCCAGATAGAGAGCGCGGGAAGCGAGATACTGTCGTTTAAAAAGAGGTGATTGGATAGATGTTAACTTTCGTATAGGAATAATCGTAGTAAATACCATAATCTGCATTGTGGTGTTTGAACTTCTGATGCGTTGGCTTAAGAAAAGGATCACTGCAAAAGGTAATGAGAGGATAGCAAGGAATCTCATCAACTTCTTTAGATTGATATTCTATTGCTTTTTAGGCATCGTAGAGCTGGGAATTTGGGGCACAAATCTTCTTTCGATACTTGCAGGAGCGGGTTTTCTAGGTATAATTATCGGCCTTGCAGTCCAGCAACCGCTCAGTAATTTCTTCTCGGGAATTTATGTGGTGATGAGCAGAATAGTGAGAAGAGACGATATTATAAGCATAAACTGCATAGGCAGCGGCATAATAATAGAGGGAAAGGTGTCGCATATAGGTTTCTCGCATACAGAGCTGATTGACAAGTCGGGTAAGTTAAATGTTGTGCCGAATAATGTTCTCGTATCATCAATACTTATCAGACATGATAGGGCAAAGAGACATAAGTGGAGATAGCGTAAACCGGTTGGCCTATTGCCTTGCCGCCTTTAGGGAATCTTCCAGGATGCACATGCCTTTTTCTATCGAGCTTTCGCTCATGGTGAGCGGGGGTATGATCCTTATTGTCGATTCCCCGCATGTAAGCAGCACAAGGCCGTTTTTGAATGCTTTTTTTACTATTTCCTCCCTTTCCTTTATTGCGTGCTCCTTTGTTTTCCTGCTCTTGACCAGTTCTACCCCTATCATGAGCCCGATTCCGCGCACGTCCCCTATTATTTCGTGGTCGTCCTGCATTTCCCTTAGCCTTTTGAATATCATTTCGCTTTTCCGCTTCACCCCGATTTCAAGTTCCCTTTTATGGGCCTTGACGTAGTTTAGCGATGCGCTTGCCGCAGCAACCGCGATATGGTTGCCGCCGAATGTGTTGGCGTGCGCCCCGCTTGGGAGGTCGCCGAGGCTCTTCCTTGCTATTGTCGCACCGATCGGAAGCCCGCCGCCCAACGCCTTTGCCATTGTGTATATGTCGGCTTCTATGCCGAAATTCTCGAGCGCGAGGAACTTCCCAGTGCGCATATACCCTGCCTGTATTTCGTCCGTTACAAGAAGTATTCCGTGTTCGTCTGCGAGCTTCCTGAGCCCCTTCATGAAGCTCTTTGTTGGCACGATGTACCCGCCCTCGCCCTGTATTGGCTCAAAGAATATTGCGGCCACCTCCTGCGGATCCACCTCTTTTTTCAGTATGTAATCCTCAATGAAGCCGAGATAATCCTCGCCGCAGTCGTGTTCGCCCCTGTTGAAAAGGCACCTGTACGGATAGGGGTATGGTGCGTGTATGATGCTGTTGAATGGCCCGAAGTGGGCCCTGTGCACAGACCTTGATGCGGTAAGCCCAAGGGAGCCCATGGTCCTCCCATGGAAGCTGTTGTAGAACGATATGATGTACTGCCTCTTTGTGAATATCCTTGCGAATTTCATGGCCGCTTCGTTTGCCTCTGTCCCGGAGTTGGAGAGGAACATTTTTCCGAAACCCTTGGGGAACATCCCCAATAATGATTCTGCGAAGCTGACTGGAAGCTCGGAGTAATAGTCGGTGAATGCGGAATGGCTTAGCTTGTCGCTCTGCTTCTTTATTGCCTGCCTTATCTCGCTGTTGCCGTTCACGCCAAGATTGTATACGGATATGAAGCTCGAGAAGTCTATCAGTTTTCTTCCGTTTATGTCGTATGCGAAGTCTCCGTCGCCATGATCTACAACAAATTCATAGGGAACCCTTGTTGTGGTGAGGAAGACCTCCCTGTCCCTTTTCATTATGCTTGCGATCCGCTTCCCATTTTTGTCCATCAAATACCCTTTTTGTATCTTGAATAGTTTATCAGCGCCGCAAGGGACCTTGCCGCGTCTCCTGGAGAATCATAGACAGGCACGCCTGCGCTTTCCATCATCTCCTTGTGCATTTTCGTATAGCTGCCTCCCATGCTTATGACGACCATCGGCTTGCTCATGTGCGTGGCGTAGTGTATCAGCGTTGCGGCGACGCGCGAATCCGCTCCTGGCGTCTGGAATAGTGCCACCGCTATTATTGCATCTATGTTCGGGTCGTTCTCTATCACCTCGAGCACGGTGCTGAATCTTTTATCGTCAGCGTCGCCGGCCATGTCGAGCGGCATCCTTATATTCACTATTGGCGGCATCGACTTCCTCAGCGATTGCTCGGATTCCTTAGATAGTTTTGCCACAACAAGGCCGTTCTGGCACACCGCGTCTGTAGCAAGGACGCCTGTGCCACCGCCGTTCGTTATTATAGCGATCCTGTTGCCCGTAGCAGGCGGCTGGGTGTCGAATATCTTTGCGAAATTGAGAAGGTCCTTTATGTCGGTCGCTATTGCGAAACCGAACTGCCTGAAGATCGCCTCGTACGCCTCCGCACTGCCTGCAAGAGCAGCGGTGTGGGAGTGCGCGGCCTGCGACCCTGCGCTGGTAACCCCTCCCTTTATGATCACTACGGGTTTTAGCTTTGTCGTTTTCTTTGCTGTCTCCGCAAACTCCTTGCCGCGCTTCACGCCCTCTATGTAGAACACTATGACCTTCGTCTCCTTGTCATGCGCGAGGTACTCAAGCACGTCCACCTCATCAACAACCGATGCGTTGCCGTAGGATATGAATCGTGCCAGCCCGAACCCCTCGTTGCTTATGAGGTCGAGCACGGTGCTCCCCACTGCGCCGCTCTGCGACGCGAAGCTTACCCCGCCTATCTTCGGCCTGTCTATCTTGAATGTTGGCAGGAAGAGGGTATCGTTCCTGGACCTCAGGTCCATGACCCCCAGGCAGTTGGGCCCTATCACCGGCATTGAATATTTGTTTGCCACCCTGATGAGGTCTTCCTCAAGCTTGACCTCGCCTACCTCGGCAAAGCCTCCGCTTACCACCACTGCGCCTTTTACCCCTGCCCTTCCGCATTCGTCGAGCGCCTGTGGGACCACCTGCGCGGGAATCGCTATTACCGCAAGGTCTACTTTTCCCTTTAATTCCAGTACGCTTTTGTAGGCCTTGAAACTGAGTATCTTTCCGGTAGTGTTTATGTTTATCGGATATATCTTGCCAGCAAATCCAGAATCTACGTAGTTCTGCAGTATTACGTGGCCAATCTTGTCCGGATTCTCGGATGCACCTATTATCGCAACGGATTTCGGGCTCATTATGTGGCGCAGATCCGCGTACTTTATCTTTTGGTTGCCTTTTTTCATTGGCGTCACTTTATTATTCTGAGGTCGACAGCATCGTATGTTCCGTCATGTATAAGCACAGGATTGAGGTCGAGCTCAGTTATCTCGTTTTCCATGAACATCCTTGAGGTCTTGAGCAGCAGTTCGGTTATGTGTGATGCTGTCTGCTTGTCCGGCGCCACTATCGCGCTCGACTTGAGCTGCCGAAGCATAGACTCTGCGTCGTATTTTGTTATCGGGCAGAGCCTCAGCGCGAAGTCCTTGAATGTCTCGACGTATATGCCGCCGAGCCCTAGCAGTATCATCTTGCCGAATTGCGAGTCTATCTTGCCCCCTATTATTATCTCGGTGCCCCGACTCACCATGCGCTGCGCTAGTATCTTGTAGGGCCTGAATTGCTGCGCCTTCCTGGTAAGCTGGTTGTAACTCTGTGTTATCTCCTTGTCTGACGAGAGGTTAAGCGCCACAAGCCCGCTTCTCGACTTGTGCAGTGCCTTCTGCGATATCGCCTTCAGCACTATAGGCTTGCCCTTCGAGAAGGAGACCGCCTCCTTTGCGTTTGGCACATACCTGCTCTCTACGCTCCTTATGCCGTATCTTTGGAGCATTCTATAGGCGTCAGCATAGTCTATAAGACCCATTCCCTCACCCGCATCATATGCGGCCCGTCAGATACAGAAGTGCGACTATCACTACAACAATGACTATGATTACAAACATCGCTATGGACTTCATGCGCTTTGCACTGACTATCTTAGCCTCAAGCTCCTTCAGCTCTGCATCGGTTTTAGGCGCTGCGGGCTGCTGGGGCATTTGGGGCATTTGCGGCATCTTTGGAACTTGCTGCGACTGCATCGGCGCGGCGTTCCCCTGAATGCTTTCCTGCATGGCGGCTGCCGCCTGCGCGACGTTCTGCACCCCCGAGCCGTCCTTCACCTGCAGGAAGCCTTTCTCGGTGAGCGCCATGTTGATGCTGCCGTTCCTCAGTTCATATGATAGGAATTTCTGCTCGTTCAGCTTGTAGAGCCTAAGCGCCAGGTCTTTCGGGGTGACATTCACGCCACTCGCAAGGTCGGGGAGGTTCCTCCGCCCGCTTGAAAGCTCGGCTAGCACAGCCATGTCAAGCGTGTCGACAGGCGTCGCCGACTTCTGGTGGGCTTCGTCGAGAAGAAGCTTGCCGTCCTGCGTTACCGTTAGCACGCTCTGGGTCGGGAATGATGTTATGAAATCCACGAGCCCCTTCTGCTTCAGCGTGCCGAGTATATTGGACGCATCGAAGAATGAGGAGTTTATGAGTCCTCCGAACCTTTCAACTGTTGCCTCGGGCGTTATCCGCGAAAGCGCAACAAGATCAATGAAATTTATAGTATCCTGCATGGTCGCACCGCATTACTATAAAGAAAGCAACGTATATATTTATTAGCCTGCGGGATTTGGCCTCTTTGGGCAGTTTACGCCCCGGCTTGCTAGGAAGCGCAGCCCCAAGAGGGCGGCCGTTACGCCGCCGCATTTTAACGATGCATAAGTATTATAGATTGGATTGCATAAGTCTGTCTATTGGTTTCATGTTCTTAAAATTCTTCGGAGGCGCGCAGGAGGTGGGCAGGTCCGCGATAATGCTCAAGGAGGAGAATTCGCTCCTTCTCGACTATGGGATAAAGCTCAACGCCAAAATAGAGTATCCTGCAACCATACCTAATGTCGACGCATTCATACTCAGCCATGCCCATCTTGACCATTCCGGCTTTGCCCCTGCGCTCTACAACGAGATGCTTGTTCCCGCCTTCGGGACGGAGCCGACTCTGGCGCTCTCAGAGCTTCTTCTTGACGATTCGCTAAACATAGCGAAGAAGGAGCACATGACGCAGCGCTTCCACAAAAGGCAGATAGAGAGCTTCAAGCGCAGGTACACCGCTATGGAATACGGAATCGGGTTTGAGTTTGAGGAATTCGGCATAGAGCTGCTTGACGCCGGGCACATTTCAGGGAGCGCAATAACCGCGATAGATGCAAAGGGCGCAGGGAGGAGCAAACGGATAGTCTACACGGGCGACTTCAAGCTGGACCCGCAATGCCTCCACAAGGGTGCCACTGTCGCGAAGAGCGACGTGCTGATAACAGAGTCTACCTATGCCACGCGCGAGCATCCTGACAGGGAGACGCTGCTAAGGAAGCTCGCAGGTGCGATAAAGGAGACGCTTGACAACAAGGGCACGGCGCTACTTCCGGTCTTTGCGGTGGGAAGGAGCCAGGAGATACTCACCTTCCTCTACAAGAATGACCTCATCCAGTACGTCTACCTTGACGGCATGGCAAGGGCTGCAACATCCATAGTGGTGAAGCATCCAGAATTCATAAACAACCACAGTCTGCTGGAGAAGGCGCTTGCCGAGGCGACCGTGATAAAGGACCGTGACGACAGGGAGGATGCGCTCAGTTCGCCATCCATACTGCTCACTACAGCTGGCATGCTCAGCGGCGGGCCTGTGCTCAACTATATAACAAAACTCAGGGCCAACTCCAGCATATTCCTCACAGGCTACCAGGTAGAAGGCACAAACGGCAGCATGCTGATGGAGACAGGCACCATCATGGTCGACAAGAAGCTGAGGCGCATAGAGACCCCGGTATTTTATTACGATCTTTCCGCCCATTCGGGGATGCGCGAGCTGTACGAATACATAAAGAGGAGCAGCCCTAGCACCGTTGTCTGCGTGCATGGGGATCAGAAGAATGCAGTCTCGCTTGCGGAGAACCTTAAACTCGAGGGATACGAGACATACGCGCCGAAGATAGGCGATACGATAAAGCTGGATTGACGGGCTTTGGTTTTTATCAGAACTGCCCGACATTCGGCCAGTTTACCGTGTTCCTTCCGAGTGATGCGAGAGGGTTCTTTACCTCCTCGGGTATATAGCTCGTCCTTGAATAGAGCAGCATGGCGAATGCGCCGAACATGAGCACATCGACGATGCCGAGATAGGCTGTTGCCGTGCTGGTGTACTGATAGCTGAACAGCGCCACTGCGCCTAGGCAGGCGAATACGCCTATGTAGAACCCTTTGGGCGAGCGCACGAAAAGCAGCAGCGCGGAGACAAGCGCGAGCGACGCGAAGGCACCTTCCATAAGCGCAAGCACATAGGTATAGTCGACATGCGCCAGGAAGAATGAGATACCCACATTATGCATGTACTGGACGATGTAGAGTATCTGCGCGTTTGCATAGAAAAAGAAGACCAGGAATGATATCATGAGGAAGACCCCCGAGACAAGCCCGAGGTTGTTGCCCTTTGAGGCAGCGGTTTCGGCGAATCTCGAGGATACGTTGTCTATGTCGTCGAGGCAGTAGTAGTTCCTGTTGAATTCAACGATGTCCTGGAAGCAGAAGTACCTGTTGCAGTATCCGCAGGTCGCATATGCTTCTCTCCATGGGTGCCATGCGCAGGTCTTGCCCTTGGCAGCATCCCTGCTCTGCTGCTGCGCCTTGATTGCGGCGCTCTTCAGCTGCGCGGCATTCTGCTCCCTTACCAGCGAGCTCGGTGGCTCGTGGAACGCTTCCGGCTCCCTGTTCAATGCGAGTTCCTCATCGGAATATATGCTTGATTCCGAGGGCGCAGCCGAGCGGCCCCTCTCATTCGATAGCTTTAACGAAGTATCGCCAAAAAGGCTTGTGCGCATAGGCCTGAGCTGGCTAGCCTGCTGGGGTTTTTCCTGCTGACGTGCCGGCTTTGCCTGCGCGCTGACAGGCTGCTGTCTCTGCTGCTCTGCAATTGCAGGCTCGGTCCCCTTCTCGGGAAAGAATTTAGTAAGCCGCTTGGGGCTCTCTTCTTTGGGAAGCGCATCCTCCTTTTCCGCGGTTCTTTTCTTTTTCCCCTTCTCGCTTTGTCCCTCAGTTTTCCCTCCGCCGAAAATCAAAAGCGATTCGGGGTTTATTGCCATCAGATCCCTCCGTGTCTGTCTAACCATACTCTCTCTTTGAGCGTTCTATCGCCTGCCTTTTGAGCTTTTCGAATATGCCCCTGTGCTTTGCGCAGCTTATGCAATAGTAGGTCTTCCTTCTCTCGAAGAAGCGCACGTCCTGTGTTGTCCTTGTCTCGGTGCTGAAACTTATGCTCCGCTCGTATACGACTGCCTTGCTGTGCGGCACTGTCCTTCCGCAGGATTCGCACCTCACTAATGTATCCTTTCCTCTCAAGATAAACACCTTAATAGATTTAAGCAGATAAGATTAATAATCATTGGGAATCCGGTGTATTCTTGAACAGGGAGTGCGAGAAGGCGATGAGGTTCACAATACCGGCTGTGCGCGTCGCGGTCTCGCGTGCGTTGAGTAAGGAGCATGGGATGAGTGAGACCCTCATTGCGAATCGGCTTGGGATAGCGCAGGCAGCTGTAAGCAAGTACATCAGCGGAAATTACTCCAAGAGGGTAGCGAGGATCGTTGGCGCGGTGGTTTCGCAGAAGGCGCACCTGCCGGTGGTAAAAGAGATATTGAAGAACGGCAAAGCGGGGCGCGTGTCTGAGCTTATAGACAGGGCCGCCTCTGGCGATGAACTGGTCGCCTTTGCGCTCGGGAAGGGTTAAGCTTTTATTCTCCTAATCCCTATATTAATAAGTGATAAACATGGAAGCACAAAAGCAGCAGTCAGCTGCGCGCACGCCGAAGATATTGACTAAGAGGGAGGATATCCGCAGGATTTTAGACAGGTGCAATGCCCACGTAATCAACGGGCCATTGCGCGTGCTGGTGCATGGAACATCTGCGGAGGTTGACGTGGAATTGAAGTCGCTGAGCCATGTGCCGGAGCACCTAAAAGCGGCGGTTGTGCGTACCGCTTTATACGCAATAGAGCAAAATATAAAGAACTTCGAGACCGGCAAGGCGCTAAGAATCGCACAGGGGTTGGAGCTCCCGAAAGAGCAGGTGAAATTGGCGGTTTTGGCAGGGGTTGTTGGCGGCTATGAGGCAACCATCAACACAGACGATGTAGTATTGGCATTCAATACAGACTATCTAGGGGTGGAGGGGATTACGGAGGTTGATCTGAGGACGTTTCTTGAGAGGATGAAACCTGCGGGTTTGGAGGCTCTAGAGAGGAGAGGCTGAGCTGTATTTTGGTGCGCCGCGGCGCCCGTTTCTGACGTCTAGAGCCTGCATCTTTTGACAAAAAGTATATTTTTGCACAGATAGTGTTTAAATACTTTCGAAAGAGGAGAATGGTGTAATTACCGGTGAAATTATATGCCAAATAGCCCACAACACAGAGACGCTGAGACCGTAGTTGAGAGCATAAATGTTAACATTAACAGCAAGAGGCCAGAGGTCAGTCTTGCAGAGCCTGCGATCGAGGACCCTGTTCTTGCACCCTACCACAGGACGATGGAGGAGATCGAGAAGATGCCCGTGATAGAGAGGACGATGACGGTCTGCCCGGAGTGCAAGCTCATAGTGAACGGAGTGATCTACAAGGACGGGGAGAACGTCATGATAAGGAAGTTTTGCCCTGAGCACCAGTGGACGATAGAGAAGTACTGGGAAGACTACGACATGTACATGAAGATGCGGCGTTACAATTACTTCGGGAGGGGATTCGACAACCCCAACTACATAACCGAGACAAAGGGCGCGAACTGCCCGTTCGACTGCGGAATGTGCGAGAGGCACAAGTCCCACACCGGGCTTGCCAACGTGGTTATAACAAACAGGTGCCACCTGAGCTGCTGGTACTGCTTCTTCTATGCGAAGGAGGGCGAACCCATATACGAGCCGAACATAGACGAGATAAGGAAGATATTCAGGAACCTCAGGAGCCAGAAGCCTATACCTGCGAACGCCATACAGATAACAGGAGGGGAGCCGACGATGCACCCGCAGATAATAGACGTGGTGAAGGCCGCAAAAGAAGAAGGCTTTGACCAGATACAGCTCAACACTACCGGGATAAACATCGCGCTCAACCCCGAGATGGCATACCAGCTCAGGCATGCCGGAGTGAGCACACTCTACATGAGCTTTGACGGAGTGAGCAAGCGCGCGAACCCAAAGAACCACTGGGAGGCGCCGATGACGCTTGACGCGATAAGGAAGGCGGGAAGCACCGTAGTGCTTGTGCCGACAGTGATAAGGACCATAAACGAGCACGAGCTAGGTGCGATGATAAACTTCGCGATAAACAACATAGACGTTGTCAGGGCTGTAAACTTCCAGCCGGTATCCCTTGTCGGGAGGATGCCGACAAGGCTCCGCGAGAAGCAGAGGATATCGATACCTGGAGCGATAAAGCTGATAGAGGAGCAGACGAACGGGGTCATAAGGAAGGAGCACTGGTTCTCCGTGCCCTACGTTGGAGGCATAAACAAGTTCATAGAGGCGCTTACGGGAGAGTTCAAGTACGACCTCTCCATACACTTCGCGTGCGGAGCTGGCTGCTACCTCTTCGTTGACCCGGACGGCAAGATAGTGCCGATAACCGAGTTCGTTGACGCTGCGGGAATGCTGGAGCATCTCCAGAAGGCTGTGAACGAGATGGAGGGCAAGAGCAAGCTCATGAGGAGGGCGATAGCGGTAAAGACGCTTCTCGGGATAAACAAGTTCATAGACAAGAAGAAGCAGCCGAAGAGCGTTAACTTCGCGAAGCTGCTGATGTCGGTGCTGCTCAAGCACGACTTCGCGTCCATGGGAACGTTCCAGATGAAGACGCTCTTCCTTGGAATGATGCACTTCCAGGACGAGTACACCTACGACATACACCGCGTGGAGAAGTGCGACATACACTATGCGATGCCTGACGGGGAGGTACTTCCGTTCTGCACGTTCAACGTATTCCCGGAGGTATACAGGGACAAGGTGCAGAAGCAGTACAGCATACCGTCCAAGGAATGGGAGAAGACGCACAACAACTGGAGCTACGGCAAGGACAAGTACGTGAGGAACGTCAAGGAGCTTGAGGCGATGCCGCTATACCAGAAGACCTACGGGGCGATGACGGATTATTTCGCGCTTGCGGTGAATGGGGGAAAGCCTGTCAAGAATTTCGCGAACGTAGCATCGGCGCCGAAAAAGGAGGTAATGGTCGAGACGACCAAGGGCGCTGTGACGCTTAATGCCGCGGAAGCCAAAAACGAATCCGAGGATTCGTGCGGCTGCGGAAAGAGCGGCGGATGCTCTGACAAGGGAGCGGAAGCGGAATCAGGGGATTCCTGCGGATGCGGAGGGGGCAGCTGCGGCTGCTGATCCCTGACATAAAGAGTGGGGCAAATGGACCATAGTAACGTTGACGTGAATGTGGCGCAGGAAGGGGAGGGAGTCAACTCCGAGTTCGACGACCACATAACGGAGAACGGAAAGAGGTACACGCTCCCTTACAGGATGATAAAACAGGTGACCTTCACCAACATAAGGAAGGAGGAGCTTGTGGACATCCCGCATGCTGCAAGGCTGCAGTACAGGCTAATGCTGCTCGAGCCTGTCATAAAGGCGCGGGTCGACTACACGAAATCGAAGATCGTCGTGATCTACAACCCGAGGGAGGCGGAGAACATAAGGGAGAAGATGAGCCTTGAGGAGCTCAGGAACTTCCTCTCAAAGCAGGGAGTCAACAGCATATCTGAAGAGAACACGCTCGAGGAGGATTACGATTACAAGAAGCAGCTCTATGATTACGCTTACACCCCGCCATCAATAAGGGAGAGGGCGCCGTACGGCTACACTATAGAGGAATGGAAGGGAATGAAGCCGGAATGGGAGAAGAAGATGGCGAAGACCGAGGTTGAGAAGCAGGAGAAGTTCAGGAAATTCCAGGAGGGGTACCTTGAGGCCAACCCTGAGATTGTCGCCGTTGTCGAGCCGGGCTACAAGCCTAGCGGGGTAGCCGCCGGGTCGGGCTTCTTTGGCAGGATATTCGGCAAGAAGGCGCAGAAGAAGGACAAGGGCTTCTGGTTCCACGGCGTCTAGTTCTGTTCTTGCGGTAATCTTATGGTAGAAAAGGCTGTGCTGTTTGATGTCCAGGAGACCCTGATAAGAGAGGCCAAGGAGGTATCGCAATACTATTCCGAGGCGATAAGGAATGCCTACGGCTTTTCCATAGATGACATAAGGCTTGCTGATTATGAGGGCTATACCGTGCAGGAAACGCTTGCGGCCATACTTGCAAAGCAGGGGCTTACAAGGGGCGAGATATATGAGAAGCAGGAGCTTTTCCTTGAGGAGCTCGGATATGCGCATTACAATGTTGCTGGGCACGACAGGGCCGTGCTGGTTGACGGGGCGCAGGATATCCTGAACAGGTTAAACAAAAAGAACGACGTAGTAATCGGCGTTGCAACTGGGCAGCTTGAGCGCATACTGAGGAACCTGTTTGACAGGGCTGGCCTGAACTACGGCAATTACTTCAAGTTCGGGGCCTATGGCAATGTGAGCGAGAGCATGCCGAAGATAATAGACGCGGCCATCCACAGGGCGTCGGAGGATTACGGCATAGACAGGAGGCATGTCTCATTCGTATGCGGTTCGGGCAGGTCGTTTACCGCGGCCCAATCGGTTGGCGTAAATGCAGTAGGCATAATAGCAGACAGGGATTTGGGGGCCGGCCTCAACCCTGGCGGCGCAGACCATATAGTGGGAAGCCTCAAGGAATGCGGAAGGTTCATAATCTAACTTGTAGTCTTATGGGATAAGGCATGCGATGCCCGCTTCATCTAGATCCCTAAGAAACTCGGATATGCTCATCGTTTGTGTAGCGACTACCACCACCCGGCTTAGGGCATCGGGCCAATCGTCTGCATAAAGGTACCACCCATGTTCATTGGAGCCGACATCGAGAGTTATGGGGCGGCACTCTTTGGCTGCACTTATGGCGCGCTCGCTGACATGCAGCACTTCGTCCCAGCGTCCGGCAGTCATGAGTGTAGCGGCCTCATCGTCTGTTATTGATTTGAGGCTTGCGGTCTCGCGATTAACCTGATGGTATCCTTTTGTTTCAGGCAAACCTTCGTGCGCCACAGCGGCCGGATAATATTTACCTTTTATCTTTTCTAGTTCGTCTTTGCCAGTCATGACTGTTTCCTTGAGCCCGGCAAGCTCGGCGTGCAGCGACCTGGCAGTCCAGTATGCAAACCTTACCGGACTTGGCTCTAGGTCAGGCACTACCACTTGCCTGATTGGGGTCTCGTGGGCTGTTGCATTTATCGTTTTCGTTGCCATTTCATCACATAAGATATGAGCGGCATCAGGTATATATGCCTTTACCGCGTTAGGCATTTGTCTGGCTATGGTTTTTTGCTGTGCTCGATGCCGGCCCTGTAGATTTCCTCCATGTCCATCTCTATCGCGACTACTGGCTCCTCGAGCCTGAAGTTTCTGAGGACCCTTGGGCTTATCTCGCCGAAATGGCCTATCTTCTTGCCGTCTGCGATTATGCTTGCGGCCCTTCCGCTTATGAATGCGGGATCCCTGTACTCCTCGAGCTTGAATGCGCCTATCCCGGCGAACTGGAGGATCTTCAGCGCTACGGACTTCGCCTCGGAATAGTCTGCCCTCGAATGCTCGCTCACTATGGCTATGTTGGTGCCCTCGACCGGCTTGCCGTTGTGCATGCGGAAGACCTTGTCAGCCTCGAAAAGCTTCTGCGGCATCCTCTCGTGTATGGAGTTTGACAGGTTCTCCAGCAACGATGGCAGCATCACGGTCCTGAGCATGGTTATGCTCTCGGTTTTCGCGTATTCGACCTGTATCGTGTCCCTCTTGGCCTCGTGGCAGAACTTCCTGAAGTTGAGATCCTCGTTGGTGAGGTAGGTGTTCATGGCCTCGGAGAATCCCAATCCGACCATGAGCCTCGACGCCCTGTTTATGTACTCCTTTAGTTTATCGGGCGTGCCTATGGCTGACCCCATGATCGGCATGGGCGCTATGTTTTCGTAGCCATAGGCTATCGCTATATCCTCTATGATGTCCTGGTAGTTCATGACGTCCAGCCTGTATGGCGGGACATAGACCAGCGTGTACCGTCCGTATTTCGCGGCGACATGCCCGAGCTTGTTGACAAGGTTCACGACCTTGTTGTCATCAAGCCAGAAGCCGAGCGTGTTCTCCGCCCGCGACTTCCTTATCCTGATCGTCCTGTAATCGAGCTGAGGCGTCTGCATGGTGCCTTTCCTGTAGATTATCCTGCACGGGTATACTTCCGCTCCCACGTCCATGAATGAGCATGCAAAAAGATTGATCGCGCTCTCCGCGGCATGCCTTGTCGATGCGGTGACGTCTATGAGTATGTTCTTTGTCTTTTGCGTAACCTTTGTGCCCTCGGAATTGACTATGGGTATGAGCGCGAGTATGTTCTTGGTGTCCATGAGGTACGGGTAGGCCTTGCTTTTGGCGAGTATCTCGGAATACTCGAGCCCCTTCTCGTGTGTTTGGATTATC
>DUIS01000081.1:0-2362 GCA_013330215.1 Microcaldota archaeon
CAACGGTGTTGCGAAGATACACGCCGGCCTCGAGAAGGAACTGGTCCTGGGCAACATGAAGCCAGGCAGGGACTGGGGATATGCGCCCGAGTACGTTGAAGGCATGTGGAGGATGCTGCAGCAGAAAGAACCCGGCGATTACGTCCTTGCAACTGGCGAATCGCATTCTGTCTTCGCATTCGTGAAAGAGGCATTCGACTCGGTCGGCCTGAACTGGCAGGACTATGTGAAATCGGATAAAAGGTTTACAAGGCCAGTAGACGTCAACTTCCTGCGCGGGGACAGCTCGAAGGCGAGGAAAGTGCTGGGATGGAAGCCAAAAACCTCATTCAAGAAGCTCGTCAAGATAATGGTTGAGGCGGATGTGAGCAGATGGGAGCGCCTCCTCAAGGGAGAGACATTCCCATGGGACGCGCCAAACTATTCCAGTGAGGCCAGGGTAATAACGAGAAGCCTTAAGATTTAAATCTTCCTTATAATCGCAACCGCATTGCTCCTCCTGTACTTCGAGTCGCTGCGATGCCTGAATGCCTCCTCCTCCGTAGTCTCCACCCAGTCATTGAATGCCGAGGTCTTCAGCATGAACCTTTTGTCCAGCCGCGTATTCCTTATGTAATCGTCCATCGCGGGATTGTACCCGACAGGGACTGTGATCAACAGCTTGCCGTCAGGCTCTAGCATCGAAAGTATGTTCCTCATCGATTTCTCGGTCTTTGAGGCATCCTTCAATTCCTCGTCGAAACCAACGTGCTCCATTGTGGACAGGGATATGACCATGTCGAATTTCCTGTCAGGCTTGTAATCGACTATGTCCTCGTTGATTATCCCTTCGCCCTTCTCGTATTTGTCCACGACCGTATGATTCACTCCGGCCTTGAAATGTATGCCGAGCACATTGCCCACCTCCAGCATGTTCTTTGGCTTGTTCTCCTCTATGAACGCCTTCGCTATCGGTATCTCCAGCGTGCGCTCGTCCGAAACAGCCCCGTTGCTGTGGACATAATACCTGTATCTCCTGCCCTCAAACACGAATTCCCTGCTGACCAGCGCGTGGTATGCGCCTACCGGATATACGAATACGTGCCACTCAAGCCAGTCCTGCATGCCCTTCCTGAATCTGCCCTCCCTTATCGAGGCCATAAGCCTCACCGGCAGCGGCTTCTTGAAGTAGTCGTACGTCTTTTCGTTGTATGGTTGTGCCATGTTAATCCGCCTTAACGGTCTGAGTGGTCCATCAGTACGTCTGTAGATATCTTGATCCTTTTCAATATTTTGTCGTTGAGCTTAAAGTTTCCCAGTCCGATAACCCCATGCCTGGATGTGGTGAAAATCGACCTGCCGAATACTACCCAAGTCAGGCCCACGACCCTCTTTACCCCTTTAAAGTGCTTTCTTGCGAAATATATGAATTCTCTCTGGTCCACTCCGAATTTATCTATCTCCTTGCCTCTGTCATACTGGTCTTTTGCGTCATTATTCAGCGTAATGCCGTCCAGATGGTACAGCGCTACCTTGCCGTTGTAGATCACGTCGTAGCCCTTTTCCTGCGCCCTTAGGCAATAGTCATAATCATCAAACGCGAACCTGAAATGCTCATCAAAGAGGCCCACCTTGTCGAAAATGTCAGTCTTTATGAGCATGCAAGCCATGTGTACGGCTTCCACCTTGTCTACGTAATCGTATTCGCCGCTATCCTCCTTCCCCTTGCCTTTGTTGTGCATCCATGCGCCCTTCTTTATTCCTCCATTCTGTATCTTGCCGTCCGGATAGAGGAGCTTGCATCCGACTATGCCTGCGGACTTATAGTCATCGAATGTTTTCACCAAATTTTCCAGCCATGCCGGGTCTTTTACAAATACGTCATTGCTCATTATTGTTATGTATTCGGGCTTGTACTTTTCCAGTGCGTATCTTATTGCCTTGTTGTAAACTATGGACATGGTGTCATTATTTTCATTATGCATTATCTCAATGTTTTTATAGTGTTCTTTTAAATAATTCTCGCTTCCGTCTGTTGAGCCGTTTGATATGCATATTACCTTGTAGTTTCCCTCCGTCTTTATCAGATTATCAAGGCACTGCGGCAATAGCGGCTTGTTATCGTATTGTATCTCCATCCCGTTGTGCGATAGCAACAGTATTACTGTTTTAATTTTTTCCATGTTTTTTCACCTGATTGTTGTCCGCCTCCCCCGAATCGAGAAGAGACCTGTAGAATTTGACCGACCAGAGCCCCTCATTCATAATGTTCTCCTTTGTCAGGCCGAATTCCCTATATCCTTTTACCAGCTCCTTTATCCCGTCCTCCATAGTGTATTTGGGCCTGAAGTTTATCGTTTTCTTGATCTTCTCAAAGCTCAAT
>DUIS01000081.1:2432-2602 GCA_013330215.1 Microcaldota archaeon
CAAAGCTCAATTTGTACGACCTTTTATCAGCACCCTGTTCAGTATGCTCTATAACCGACTCCGGCAGCTCTTTCTCCACCGCCTCCGCCATATCCTTTATCCTATATGTACCGCAGCCCAGATTGAATATCTGCCCCGCTGCCTTCGAGCTGCTGTCCTCAAGTATCTGG
>DUIS01000081.1:2619-5572 GCA_013330215.1 Microcaldota archaeon
CTCGCCACGTCCTCTATATGGACTATCGGCCTCCAGTTCATCCCGTCTCCTGAGATCTTTATCCTCTTCTCCACATATGCGAATGCGGTAAGCGCATTCAATACCATATTTATGCGCATCCTCGGCGATATGCCGAAACAGGTGCCGTTCCTCACGCATGTTACCTCCATGCCGCCCAGATTGATATTGAGCAGGGCCTCTTCCGCATATTTTTTTATCAGTGCATAGCCGTTCGCAGGCTCGCACACCGAATCCTCGTCCAGGAGCTCTTCGCCCTTATTGCCGTAGATTGCGGCTGTTGATGCGAATATGAATTTTTTGACTCCGGCCTGCGCCGCCTTGAGCGCCAGATTTATGGTCGCCACATAATTAACATCTACCTGTACCGATTCCCATAGCTTGCCTTTAGGATCGTCGACCAACGCTGCAAGATGTATTACTGCATCCACACCCCTTAGATTCTCTAAAGATACATCCCTGATGTCCTTGTCTATCTGCCTTATGCCCCTCTGCGCCTCAAACGTGTCCCTGCGCCCGAACACCTCCTCAGGCAAGTGGCTGCGGTCATAGCCTATGACCTCATGATTGTGCTCAAGCAGCTCCTGCACCATCATGTATCCAATATAACCCCTGCTCCCTGTAACTAAGACCCTCATAAAACCTTTACCTCTGGCAGCGGCAAAATGATCTTAACCCCCTTTGGTATCTTGCCTACTATGTCCGGATAGAGCCTCCATGCCGTGATTATCATATAGTCCGGCCTGTTTTTATCAAGGTGGTCCAGTCCGACTATGGGTATGTGCGTACCGGATGTAAACCGGCCCTGTTTTAACCTGCTCTCGTCCACTATGTACTTTATCGTCTTGCTGTCCAGGCCGCAGAAATTGAGCATCGTGGTCGATGTAGCGCTGGCGCCGTAAGCGGCTATCAGCTTGCCCTCCCCGTGCAGCGCATTGATCAGCGCATTAAATTTATCCCTTAATTCAAGGGACCTGTCCCCAAAATTCTGGTACGCGGTTAATGACTTTATGCCCATGTCCAGCTCCTCTGCTAAAATATCGGCTACAGAATGTCCCGACTGCCCGCCGTCCTTCCTTCTGCCTTTGCTGGCGAATATCCTCAACGAACCGCCGTAAACATCCGTCTTCTCCGCCCTAAATACATACAAGCCGTGTCTCTCCAACACGCCCATCAGCGATGTCAGCGTAAACAACCATACCGTCTCCAAATAGGCAGTGTCATAGCTATTCTGCCTCAATGTCTCCGTAAAATACCTGCCCTCGATTATCAGTGTGCCGTTCCCCGCAAGTATGGCCTCTATATTTTTCACGAAGCCCTCCAGGTCTGGTATGTGCTGCAGCACCTGCGTCATTGTGATTATATCAGGATTCCCGTGCCTGTCCGTTACCTCTTTAGCCGTCGCATCCGTAAAATAACCGACCAGGGTGTCTATCCCATTATCCTGTGCAATCTTGGCTATCTCTTCTGCGGGCTCGATGCCCAGGACTTTGCATTTTCCAATCAACGGCTTCAATAATGTCCCGTCGTTGCTGCCTATGTCCAACACAAAACGGGGGCCGAACGCTTTCAATATCGACAGCCCAAGGTTTGTCAGATTGTCCCTTGTAATCGCGCCGTATGGCACATACGCAAAAGAATCGTACATCTCCTGCATTCTATCGTACGATGGGAAATTTATCTGCTGCACCAGCCAGCATTTAGTGCATACGCCCAGCTTCATGTCCTCGATATACTCATTTTTGGGGGTTTGGGTATTGATCACGACATTGCCAAGCGGCTGTTTGCCGTAATCTATGAACTCTTTTACCGTGTCCTCCTTGCAGATTCTGCATTTGTGTGCTCTCTCCATTTTAACGCCTTCAAGCGCCTCCTCTCCCCAACATTATTCCTATTTTCCAGATATTTATACCTATCTAAGGTAGTTTATCTTGAAGATCCTTGTGTCGCTGTTTGAGTATACATCGGTGAGCGTCACATTGCTGTTGTCATAGGCGCAGGTGACCGTATTGCAGAGGAAGGTGAAGTCGAAGAGGTTGCTTTCGGCAAGCTTCGGGCCCAGGATGTACGCCCCGTTCACGGCGTTGCCAGAATAGCCTACCATAAGCGTGTAATTCGCGGTCGTGATGTTCTTCGAGGTATTGAGTATCGAGTATGCACCGTTTGAGGTATTGTAGAGTATGACGCTCCTCATCTCCACAAACCTTGTGCTATTTGCGAGACCAAGATACGCCGAAAACGAGTTCGTGCCATTCGCCTGCCTGATGAGCAGCTCGCTCTTGTAGTATGGCATACTGCCGCTCTGGAAGCTGAAGAACTGTGTCGTTGAATTCCTGCTGACGTTTATGACCTGCATTATCACGAAGCCGTACTGCGTAGCGTTGGAGACGAGCCCCTCCTGGGCTATTCCCCCAAGCTCCTCGTACCAGAAGGTCCTGGCTATGAGGTACTGCGGCTTGCCTATCTGGTAGAGGTAGCTGCTGTTCCGCGTTGTGTTGAACAGGAACCTAGAATAGGGGTATATTCGCGTGCCGTTCTCCCCGCCTACGCTGTCCATGTAGCTCGTCCTGTTCGCCCATCCCTCGACCACAGAGCCGTCGGGCCAGAGCGCGAGCACCGTCGCGTTTGCCGGAGTGTTCGACTTCATCCAGCTCACCGCGCTGAGGAATGATGTGTTTATCCCGTCAGCCTGGATCGCGGTGTAGGATTCTATGTAGGTGTTGTAGAAGGCGTAAGCCAGCAGTATAAGGATCACCGCCACGACTATGTACTTTATCCGCACCGGCCTCCCTGTCGCAAGCGCGTACACCCCATAAAGCAGCAGCGCAACAAGCACAATGCTGATCATCGCAGCGCAGATCCTGAGCGCCAAGAGCCCGCCGCTGAAGTAGCCGCCTACAGCCAGGCTGTATACCATCACGATGGCGGCTATCGC
>DUIS01000004.1:0-952 GCA_013330215.1 Microcaldota archaeon
CCTCTATCGATTTCAGTTCCAGTATCGCCTTGGGCTTTGGCGATGCGACAACCCTCCTGTACTTCCCGCCCGTCTTGAAGTAATGGAATTTGTCGACCCTTAGCTCGGCATCGAGCTCCCTTCTCGTATAAAAGGGACCTACGGGTTTTGTAGGCTTCCTGAAGGCAGGATCATTGTGGTCTACCAGCGTGTGGGAAAACACGACAGACACCTCCCTCTTCACGTGAAGCGCATCAAGGCTGTTCCTCAGCGATGTCTCAAGCATCGAGCCGATTGTCGCCTGCGTCTCGGCATTCAAAAGGTAGAGCGGCATCTTGGGCACGAAGGACTTGGCACGCTCGTTCCTGACAAGCTCGTCACCGACCTGCGAGCCATTTCCGTGCGTGAGTATTATCCTGTGCCTCTTGGCAAGTAGCGCAATGCTCCTGCACACCCTATCGATGCTCCTGCCCTCATTCCTGAACGACTGCGCACCTGAAGGGCTGAGCAGCGCATTACCGCCGAGCGCTATGACAAGCAATCCCATCGAATCAGCAATTATTATTAACCATCGCAAATAACTATAAGCAGATCAGCATGATAAAATTAATAATCTTCGATGTAGGCGGCGTGATAGACAATTTTGACGAAAGCATGTACGCCGACTACCTCTCGAGGAAGCTCGGCATAGACAGAAACGAATTCTGGGAAGCGCTGACGCCGCCGCTCGACAGGATGGAGCTGGGCCGCTACACCCTTGCCGAGATGAAAAGGGTACTTTCTAAGAAGTTCAGGGTGAGCCAGGGGCAGCTGGAATGGGATTACGCATTCAATATGCTGAACTCGGTGAACTGGAACGTAGTAAACCTCGCGAACAGGCTATCCAAGCACTACAGGATAGCGATACTCACGAACGTGAGCAGGAGCAGGCACATGGTCAAGATGGAGCTCTACCTCAAAAAGGTCAAATACG
>DUIS01000004.1:1032-15192 GCA_013330215.1 Microcaldota archaeon
GGTCAAATACGAGCGGCTCTTCACATCGTGCTACCTCCACATGGCGAAGCCAGACCCGATGTTCTACAGGTTCGTGCTCAGGGAGATGGGAGTCAAGCCAAGCGAGGCGATATTCATAGACAACCTGAAGAAGAACACGGACGGGGCGGAAAAGGTCGGGATAACTTCTATACAATTCACAAACTACAACGACCTTGTCAAGAAGCTGAAAAAGCTCAAGATAAGAATTGATTAAACACTGCACAAATATAACTCCAAAGGCACTTAAGTATAAATCTAAATACTCTAATAGCCAAATATTACTGATCCAATGTGCCCATACAAAATCGATATAGACGATTTAGGGTTCCCAATAATTAAAGATAACGATCGAATTTACATTACTAATTCCCATCACAAGATAAAAATTCCAGTCTTAGATGAAAATACAGCTTTATTTCTCGGCATAATGTGGGGCGATGGGTGTATAACAAATAATAACTTGGCTAAGGCTAATTACGATTGGAGTATACGCATAGTAGAAGACGATAAATTATTTCTACAGTCACTTTTAAAGCTTATAAAAAACATATTTTATATTGAAGCACATGTTTTTCATTACAAAGTAAAGTACGAAGTTAAATTTAATAGCAAAATAATTTACCACATTCTGAATAAACAGTTCAAATTTCCAGATGGGGAGAAAAAGGATAGATTGCACATCCCATTGCAAATCTTAAAAGACCCAAGCTTATCAAAGAATTTCCTAAAAGGACTGTTTTCTACTGATGGATGTTTAACTTTATCAAATAATTATCCAAGAATAACCTTATCATCTGCATCTTTTGAGTTTATTAAAGAAGTTGATAAATTACTCAAAAAACTTAAATTTAGACCTAATCTAAATGTATATAATAGAAAAGTTGGAAATAAATTATTTAATATAAGACTTAATGGATACGAACAAGTACGTTTATTCTACAAAGAAATAAATTTTATCGGAGATAAATTACCTAAACTAGAGAAAACCTTAACAGCCCCATGATCTAGCGGCCAAGGATAGCGGGCTTTGGACCCGTTCACGTCGGTTCGAATCCGACTGGGGCTATAACAGACGAGCACAGAGTCTGAAGATATGCAGTGAAGCGTATGATAAGTTGGATATATCTGATAGTCATCTCAGCCATAATGAGCGGAGTAGCGGCAATAATAGAGAAGCAGACACTGAAAAGAGAATACGCAACAGCGTACAGCACCGCATTCGCGTTTCTCATAGCTATATTCTCGGTGGTCTTCCTGCCGTATGCCGATTTCGCCATCAGTGCACTCTCCCTGATGCTGATATACGTATTCAGCCTGATATCCACCATAACATACCTTGTTACCGCGAGGATTCTGCGCCACAGCAGCATGTCCGCCTCCTCGCCGATACTCAGTGTGCTGCCAACGGTATTCATAGTCATAATGGCGTTCTTCCTTCTGGGAGAAAAGCTCACGATCCTGCAGTATGTGAGCATCTTCGTGCTCATAGCCGCTTCCTACGCCATGTTCTTTGTGCTTCCGCAGAACGGCAAAAAGCTCGAGAAGAAGGAGCGCAACAAGTACCTTTACATACTCGTGATAACATCCGTGCTCATGGGCGTAGGTTCCATAATAAACAAGTACACGCTCAACACCGTAAACCCCGCAACATTCATAATACTCACAGAGCTCTTCATAGCGATAAACTTCATCATAATAATAACCGTCAGGTACAAGGGCTCTAGGGAGATGCTCGCCTCGCTCAAGCATCACAGGGTACCAATAACCGCAATAGCGATACTGACTACCATATCCAGAATCACCTACTACGTCGCTCTCTCAAGCTCTGCGGTTGCACTTGCGCAGCCTCTCCTAAACGCCATCTACATAGTCATTACAGTGATTGCGGGCGTCATAATATTCAGCGAAGGATCGATTTGGAAGAAGCTTCTGCTCTGCGCCATAATCCTCCTGTTCGCCTTCATCCTCGTGTTGTGAAATGGTGTATGTGCATGGTCGAGAAGATCTACCTTGTTGATGCCTATAGGAAAGAGTTAGAGGCGACCGTAACTGCGGTCAGGCCGAAGGAGTTTGAGCTCGACAAGACGATATTCTACCCAACAGGAGGCGGCGAGCCTTGCGACACAGGCACGATTTTAGTAGGTGACGCAAGCTATAATGTTGTCGACGTCAAAAAATCAGACGAGAGCGTAATACACATTCTGGATTCCGACGCTACATTCCAGGTCGGCGAAAGCGTTAAATGCATATTGAACTGGGAGCGGAGATACGCCCACATGAGATACCACACCGCTGCCCATGTGGTTGGCGGAGTGATAGAGAAGAGGTACGGCGCGATGTATACGGGCGGCCAGATATACCATGACAGGGCGAGGTTCGATTTTGACGTGCCAAACTTCACGAGGGAGGTCGCGCTTGAGGCGGTAAAGGAATCGCAGCGGGTAATAGACGAAAGAAGGGACGTGGTGGCAAAGATAATATCCAAGGAGGAGGCGCTAAGTATACCGAACCTCGCAAGGACTGAGCCCGGCATGGAACTGCTGAAGAGGCTTGAGACCTTAAGGATTGTAGAGATAGTCGGCTTCGACACCCAGCTCGACGGCGGAACCCATGTCTCGAACACGAGCGAGATAGGGAAGGTCGAGCTCTCCAATTTCGAAAACAAGGGCTCAAGGAGAAAGCGGATGGAGATAATCCTGAAATAGCTGCAGCAATCCTATCAGCTATAACCTAACCACTGCCTTATTTTATCAAGGGCAAACTGGTCAGCTCTTTCGTAGAAGGGCACTCTCACCTCCTTGCTATATTGCTTTTCATGCCTAAGCGTAAAAAGAAGTCCTGCACCCGTTCCTGCCAGGAAAAATTCCTCAACATGTTCTGCGCTAATTCCAAATCCACCAAGTTCCTTCTTCGCACAATCTAAGAATCCAGATCTAAACTCGGAATCTCTTTCCAACATTGCCTTTAAATGAAAATACACAAACTGCGAACCACCACACGCCGACCCTATTTTTACCATTTCTTGTCCAATAGCTCCAATTGTGGTGGATCTCTCAAATATTTCTGCATTTTCTCTAATGTTATCCGGGAAAACATTCAACGGTCTCAGTTTTTCTATGGCTCGAGTTAGAATTATCGACAGGTTTGGGTTTACCGTTTTTTGCATTTGATCACACAATCATTGTGACTTTACGGTATATAAAACCACATGCAAACCTCAAAACGGAAGCTATTTATACCTTAATATCTATATAATTATACATAATTAGTGGCTATGGGTGTACGCCCATGCCTAAAATCTCTTTGCATTTTGCTGGTGCGGCTACCACTGCACCAGTGCACTAATATTCCAAAAGGAGTCAGAGCTCTTTCGTATTCCTGTCGACAGCCTTGTGCTGGTACATGAATGCCGCCTCCTTGACGGTCTTCAGCGATAGGGTAGCGCACTTGAGCCTTGCAGGCCCGGGGTCTATCCCCAATAGCTCTATCACCGCGGGCAGCCCCATCTTCTCTATCTCCTCAAGACGCTTTCCCTTTATAAAATCGGTGAGCATGCTTGCGGATGCCATGCTTATTGCGCATCCGGATCCACTGAACTTCACATCCTTGATCCTGCCCTGCTCTATATCAAGGTAGATCGTTATATCATCGCCACATGTCGGGTTGTACTCATGCACGCTTATACTCGGCTTGTCCATGCTGCCCTTGTTGTGCGGGTGCTCATAATGGGATATTATCTCCTCTGCATAAAGGTCTAGCGGCAAGATTCACACCTTGAATATCTTTTTCACCTTGCGTATTGCGGCTATGGCAGAGTCAACCTCGGATTCCCTGTTGTAGAGATAGAAGCTGAGCCTTGACAGCGCCACCTGCTTAAGCCTTTCGGTAACAAGAGGCATGGCGCAGTGGTGCCCTGCCCTTATCGCTATGCCTTCCGAGTCGAATATCTGAGCGACATCATGCGGGTGTACTCCATCAATGGCAAATGCGATCACTCCGCCCCTTTTCTCAATGTCCTTTGCGCCGTATCCGTAAGTTGTCACACCATCTAAACCGTCAAGTTCGTCTAGCGCATATTTCGTAATCTTCTTTTCATGCGCCCTTATGTTGTGCATGCCTACCGTGTTCAGGTAGTCAATCGCCGTTCCGAAGGCTATCCCGTCGGCGATGTTCGAGGTTCCTGCCTCGAACTTCCAGGGAAGATCGTTCCAGGTGTATGAATCATAATGCACGGTCTTTATCATGTCTCCTCCAGACAGGAGGGGTTCCATGTCTTCAAGCGCGTCTTCCTTCCCGTACAGGACCCCAATTCCGGTTGGGCCTAGCATCTTGTGCGCCGAAAAGGCAAGGAAATCGCAGCCTATCTGCTTAACATCAACAGCCATGTGGGGTACTGACTGTGCGGCATCCACCAGAACGACAGCACCAGTCTTATGCGCCATGCGCGTCACCTCCTTGACGTCATTTATGCTGCCAAGGACATTTGATACCTGTGTAAGCGCCACCACCTTCGGCCTTTTGTCCAGCATCCCGCCAATGCTTTGTGCATCAAGCCCGCACTTGTTCTTGTCAAGCGCTATGTAGTCCAGAACAGCACCCTTTTTCTTTGCGAGGCGCATCCACGGTACTATATTGCTGTGGTGCTCCATCTCGGTTATGAGTATATGGTCGCCCTTCTTGACGTTTGCATCTCCCCAGGAGATGGCAACCGTGTTTATCGCCTCTGTCGTGTTCCTTACATATATTATCTCGCGCATCGAGTCCGCACCTATGAACTTTGCGACCTTCTCTTTTGAACCAGAATACCCTTCTGTAGCCCTTTCCGCGATCTTGTAAAGCCCTCTGTGTATGTTCGCGTTGTAGTTTTCGTAATAATTATCGAGCGTTTCTATGACCTGCCTTGGCTTCTGCGATGTTGCGGCATTGTCCAGATAGATTAGCGGCTTCCCGTTCATCTTTGTCTTGAGTATCGGAAAGTCGGAACGTATCTGTTCAACGCTAAATCGCTTCATCTAAACACTTTTCTTGCTTATGTAGGAATCGTATCCCTCCTTTTCAAGCTTTTCTATTAATTCCTGCCCTCCATCCGCAACGATTTTCCCATCTATCATGACGTGCACGAACTGCGGCTTTATGAACGATAGTATCCTGCTGTAGTGAGTTATTATCAAAAGCCCGAGGTTTTCCTTTCCAGCTATCTTATTTACCTCCGCTGAGACGATCTTTATTGCATCTATGTCAAGCCCTGAGTCGGGCTCGTCCAGTATTGCTATCTTCGGCTTCAGTACAGATAGCTGGAGAACCTCTGCCTTCTTCTTCTCGCCTCCGGAGAAGTTCTGGTTGAGTGATCTGCCTATGAAATCCTCATCCATCTTGAGATCCGCTATGCTGCCCTTAACCTCTTTCATGAAATCTTTTGTGCTTGTTGTAGTGTCCCCGGAAGACTGCTTTGCCAGGTGAAGGAAATTTATGAATCCGACACCCTCAACCTCGACCGGATTTTGGAACTGGAGGAAAAGCCCGAGCCTTGCCCTCTTATCCGTTGTCATGCCCGCAAGGCTTTTACCGTCCACTATTATGTCACCTTTTGTGACTGTTGATTTAGGGTGGCCCATTATCGTCCTGGCAAGGGTGCTTTTGCCCGAGCCGTTCGGCCCCATTATGACGTGTGTCTCACCCTGCTTTACAACGAGGTTGAGCCCCTTAAGTATCTCCTTGCCGTCTATGCTCACATACAGGTCCTTTATCTCTAATATCATCAAATCACTATTTTACCATAAAAGTGCAGTCAAATTTTCCGTTGACCTGGCAGAGCCTGCACATTATCTTTTGCGCCCCCTGCTCATCCTTCTTTTTCACCAGCTCTACAAAGTTTTTAAGTGACTCGGCATCTAGTTTTATGCCAGTGTATTTCTCTGAATTCTCCTTCAGGTATTTGCTTATCGCAGCCTGTGTCGTGCCAAGGGTCACAGCCGCCTGCTGCTGCGTTATCTTGTAGTCTTTTACCATAATGTGTGCTGCCTTCAGCCTGAAGGCAGGAAGGAATCTCTTCATAACTCTCTCATGGTTTGTAAACAACTCAATCGCCTCTATACTTATAATGCCCCTTAAACATATCACTTTCTCCAGCATCAGCGGTAATCCAGAGGTTACGCGCATCTATCTTCGGCATAGCCCCGTAGCTCTTGGTCTCCAGCTTGCTGTTTATAACAGACATTGAAAGCTCCCTCATTATGCTGCTCTGCACCTTTGCCATGCTGTTCGAGAAGAAGCCGCTTACGAGCAGCCTCCTTACACCGATTTCGTCAATTCCCTTTGACATAAGATAAAATACAGATTCAGGGTCTACCGGAGCCGTAGCCGAGGAGTGCGTTGCCTTTACGTCGTTCTCATCAACAGACATGTCCGGCAATCCGTCAATCTTTGCACCCTTGTCAAGCAGTATTCCCCTCTCGTGCACATAGGATTTCGCCTTTGTGGCTCCCTTCTCTATCTTCGCAAAGCCCTTCATTATACAGAACGATTTATCCATCAGCGCGGCCTTAGATTCAAGGCTCGCACTTGTGTGCGGACCTCTATTCACTATGTATGTGCCTATGTCAAACTTCTGCTCGGAAGAGCCGAACATGACCTCGCTTACATCGACCTTGCTGCCCTTTTCAGTAGCCTCTATCACATTCCTGACGCGTGTGTGCGAGGCGCCATTGTATACCGAGTTAAGCCTAAGGTGGGAATCCTCACCGATCCTGTTCTTGGTAAAGGAAAGATTGACAGTATTGGAATTTTCATTGTGCAGTGCGTTTATTTCCACTTCCGAACCGTTGCCTATCCTGATTTCCTGTATTGCCCCAAGCGTAGAGTGCGCAGAGGCGTCAGAGCCGAAATACTGGAATATGTTCAGCTTTGAATTGTTGCCCACCTTGACAAATATGCTAACGTTAAGCGGTTTAGTCGAATTCAGCATAAGCATGTTCATGGTGGCCTTTTGGCCATCTGGAACGTCCACCACAACGCATCTGTCTGTAAATGCATGGATGTACGACACGTATTTGTCCTCCTCGGTTTTATGCATGTGATCTTCTAATGAGGCGCTAAGGTATTCCGGACCCTCCATCCTTACCAAAGGATTATGCAAGTCCGCCAAAATCCCGTCACCAAGTACAACATCAAATTTCGTATTGAACCGCGAGAACTCCTCAAGTATCTTGTTCTTGTAATCGCCAAGACCTGCACCGGCTGCCCCGTCAAGAACCTTGATGTCTGGCGGTATGCTTACGAAATACCTCTTGTATATCTCGCTCCTTTCCTGCGGCAACTTCTCGTAGCTCTCTATAGCATCCTTTACAAATTCATTATGGTTCATCACTTATCACTGTGTTTGTTAGCCGACTGAACCCGACATGTCCAGCTTGATTAGCCTCTTGAGCTCAAGCGAGTATTCCATCGGAAGCGCACGAGCAAGGGGATCAAGGAACCCAAGTACTATGGTTGTAAGTGCCTCTTCCTCACTAAGCCCCCTTGACATGAGGTAGAAGAGTTGCTCCTCGCCCACCTTCCCTGTGCTTGCCTCGTGGGTTATGGTTGCGTCGTCCCTGTTTACCTCCATGTACGGGAATGTGTTTGTCTTTGATTCAGCATCAAGCAGAAGTGCGTCGCACCTGACTGTCGATTTGACATTTCCGGCATTCTCCCCTATGTGCAGCAATCCCCTATAGGTTGTGACACCGTCTCCGGATGAAACGCTTTTTGATATTATCTGCGATGTCGTGTCCGGGGCAAGATGGTAGATTTTCCCACCGGAGTCCTGGACCTGGTGCGGGCCTGCAACTGCGATCGACATTATCTCTCCGCGCGCCCCCCTCTCCTTGAGGTATACGCTCGGATATTTCATGTTCAACTTGCTGCCTATGTTCCCGTCAATCCATTCAACGTGCGCATTCTCGTAGGCGAATGCCCTCTGGGTAACAAGATTGTAAACGTTCTTCGACCAGTTCTGTATTGTGACATATCTTATGTGCGCGTTCTTGTGCGCAACAAGCTCAACAACAGCGGAATGGAGGGACGAGCTCATGTATATCGGGGCAGTGCAGCCCTCTATGTACGTCACATCAGCGCCCTCATCCGCTATTATGAGCGTCCTCTCAAACTGGCCTGCCTTCTCGGAATTTATCCTGAAATAGGCCTGAAGAGGCATCTTTAATTTAACACCTTTTGGTATAAAAATAAAACTGCCGCCCGACCACACAGCAGTGTTCAAAGCAGCGAACTTATTATCGGTTGGGGGTATTATCGTCCCAAAATACTTTTTCATCAGCTCCGGGTATTTCTTTACTGCCTCATCAGTGCTTGTGAATACCACTCCTTCCTTTGTCAGTTCCTCTTTTATGTGCGAATAAACTACCTCCGAATCGTATTGCGCCTCCGCCCCTGCAAAGAACTTCCTCTCCGCTTCCGGAATCCCCAGTTTGTCAAAGGTCTTCTTTATCTCATCCGGGACGGACTCCCATGTATTGCCCTTCTTGTCTGTAGGCTTTAGGTAATAGTAGATGTCATCATAATCGATATCGTTGAGATTTCCGCCCCACTGTGGCGTGGGCTTTGCCAGGAACTGCTTGTACCCTATCAATCTTTTCTCGAGCATCCATTCAGGTTCGCCCTTCATCGCGGAAATCTCCCTCACTATCTCCTCCGAAAGGCCCTTTTTTGTCTTGAACTTGTATTCGAATGAGTCGTTAAAGCCGTACCTCTCCCTGTACTCGTCTTCCGCGACTACGACCTGTCCTTGATCCGCAACAGAATCAGACATATTTCACCTTTATAACTCGGTTATAAGTCAGCTTTCAAGATATTTAAGGCTTACGTTAGAAACCGATAATGGCAATACAGAAACTGCAATCAACCGAGCATGCCTAAACTTTCCGCAACTATTGCATCGCGCGCGCCAAGGCCTTCGTTTATGAATCTCTGCCCAGCACGGCTCTGGTAAAGCCTCTTTTCCCTCCCAACATCAATTGCGGCTTCAATCAGTTCATGCGAGGCGCCATCAATGCCATCGACCCTTAAGATTCTCTCATCCTCATGTATATGCCTATTGTAAGGTTTATCCACTAACAGCAGAAATCCACAGTCCGTGGAAACAAACGATTCTGCCAGTCTTGGGGAGTCATCAACGTTAACGGTATACTCCATCGCCTTCTTGTTTATTCTAGTAGAATCATAAAAGTAGGGCATCCAGTCCAACTTGTTCATGCTGATCCACCTGTCAGTGCCCTCTATGCCTCCGTCAGTAATCCCGTCATGGCCCCTTGCCGAGGCTATATCTGCCACAAAATATTGCCCAAGCTCTATTATATTCTTCCTGTTCCCGCCCAATGCAATCTCTTTCCAATGGTTTTGCCATGCATCCGTGTAATGCGTCATCATTTCCAGATAATTAGAGCCGATGTTTCTAAAATCCCAATCCGTGTGGTCCCTTATCGTATAGTGCGTGCCATTTTTCTTGTTATAAAGCTCTATCATTACGGGATGCACAAGTGCCAGTACCTCGTCAATGTCAAGCGCTACCACCACCCCTACATAATTACCGCACCTGGACCCCTCTTCCGCACCGTCTGTTCTTATAATCGACCTGAGCTTCCGCCTTGCAGACTCTTTTTCCTTATTCGCCATCTTAGCACAATTAGATTTAAATCCCCAAATATTTAGACATTGCGCCATCAACGCCAAGCCAACAATCTATAAATAGATTAACAGAGAACTAAGTAGATCTTACCCTTGTGGTGCACCATGGCCAAAACAAAGTTCACGAACGAATCTACATACAAGAACTATCTTGAGAGCGGCAAGGAGGAGGAATTTGACCGCCTCTTCGACCTCGCGTCGCAGAGCGCGTTGAACAGCTTCGGTATCTCATATCCTATGTACATCGGTGGCAAGGCTGTCCTTGCGAAGGAATTGCTCGAGGAGCGCTCGCCCATCGATCCAGTCAACATAAAGATCGGCAGTTTCCAGAAGGGCGGCAGGGAGCATGCACAGCTCGCCATAACTGAGGCGCAGAAGGCATTCGACTCCTGGCGCGCAACCGATTACACGGAGCGCGCAGCACTGTTCACCAATGCCGCAAATCTTCTCTCGAAGAAGAAATTCGGCATCGCAGCCATACTCAGCTACGAGAACGGGAAATCCAGGTACGAGTCAGTGGGCGAGGTGGACGAGGCTATAGATTTCATGAGATATTATGCTAACGAGATGATTGTGAATAAGGGCTACCTGAGGAAGACCCACAGCGCCGCAAGCACCAAAGGGGTAAGCGCTGGATTCCAGGGCGCGCCATCCAACGAGGAAAAGGTAGTGATAGCCATGAAGCCCTACGGCGTATTCGGCGTCATAGCCCCTTTCAATTTCCCGATATCAATCTCAATCGGCATGAGCGTTGGCGCGCTGATAACAGGCAATACTGTTGTTTTCAAGCCCTCATCTACTGACAACATGACGATGCTGACAGGCCTGAAGATATACGAGCTCTTCAAGGAGGCTGGGCTTCCACAGGGAGTATTCAACTATGTGACAGGGCCGGGCTCGGTCATAGGGGACGAGCTTGCGACCAACGAGGGCGTGGCAGGGATAGCATTTACGGGATCCAAGACGACGGGGCTCGGCATGGTATCCAAGTGCTTCAGCTCGGGCAGGCAGAAGGTCTTCATCGTGGAGATGGGCGGCAAAAATGCGGCGATAATAGCAAGGACGGCCGACCTCGACAAGGCGGCATCAGGAGTTGCGAGCGCAGCATTCGGGTTCTGCGGCCAGAAGTGCAGTGCGCTATCAAGGGTATACGTACACACATCGGTAAAGGAGCAGTTCATAGGCAAGCTGATAGAGAAGGTAAGGTACATGAAGATAGGCAACCCTATCGATAAGGATGTTTACATCGGCCCGCTGATAAGCGAGAGCGCAAGGCAGAGGTACGAGGCATCCATGCGCATAGCAAGGGCAACGGGCAGGGTGCTGTACGGTGGGAACGCGGTCAAGATAGGGCTTCAGGGCGCTTATGTCGAGCCGGCGATAATAGAGACAAGGCACGACAGCGAGCTTGTGCGGAACGAGCTCTTCCTCCCGCTGATCACCATAGAGAGCTTCACGGACATGGACGAGGCTATAAGGATGGCGAACGACACCGAATACGGGCTGACCGCGGGCTTCTACAGCAACAGCAAGAAGGAGATATCGAAATTCGGGCAGAGCATCCAGGCCGGCGTCATGTACGTCAACAGAAGCATAAGCGCGACCACAGGCGCGATAGTAGGGCTTCACACGTTTGTGGGATGGAAGGGCAGCGCGCTTACTGGCAAGGGGACAGGGAGCAAGTTCTACCTCCAGCAGTTCATGAGGGAGCAAAGCCTCTCGCTAACTAGCAAATAGGGGTCATTCACTGTTTTGGAGATACGCATCCAGGCACCAGAAATACAGGCAAGTGCGGGTCAGGATAAAGCGCAGGGAATTCAGGGCGCTGCTCGCCGACAGCTTCATGAAAAGGGCGATAGGGCTGATGTTCAGGGACGGCCTGCAAGAGGGGACCTGCATGCTCTTTGTCTTCAACGAAGAGGCAAGGCAGGGAATATGGATGCACAACATGCGTTTTGCCATAGACGTGATCTGGCTCGACTCGGGGTCCAAGATCGTCTCGCTGGAGAGGAACCTTCAGCCCTGCAAGTCCGCATTCAACTGCAGGACGCACTACCCGGATGGCGACGCAAAATACATACTAGAGATGAGAGCTGGCACAATAGCAAAAAACGGGATAAAAATCGGCTCAAAGGTGACGATTCCGGATCTCGCTAGAACCTGAACCATTTCTTTATGTTCTTCCTTGTAAGGTACCAGAATGAGAGCACACCCACTATGAATCCTATGACGTCAAGAACGCCTATCGATATTATGCTGAGCACCGCCACGACAAGCGCGAGCCACCAGCCCCAGTGATGCCCCTCCCAGAGGCCGAATGCGGTGACAAGAAGCACCAGCCCGGCTATGACCAGCACTGCGCTTCCGAATCCAGAGACGGCGCCAATTACGCCGCTGAGCCCAAGGCTGCTTATGAGGCCGAATGCCCCGGCAATGAGAAACAGGAATACGGCACCGATTACATACAATGCCGTGAGTATAGCTATCCCGGTGGGTCTGCTGCCTCTGCCGAAGGTAGAAACGTGCGGTCTCCTCCTTGGCTTAGGCATGCAAAACACCAGAGAAGCAAAAATAAAGAAAGGAAGAAATTACTTCCTTCCCCTTCTGTTCATCTTTGCCCTTGCTACGTATCCGCCCTTGTCTATGAAGTAAAGGAATCCCGTCGCTCTCTTGATTCGCTCAGAGCCGACCTTCGCCTTTCTGCCCCTTGAATTTGTCTTCATAGGTGTCCTCCAGACGAATCCGTCCTTTCCGAGGAAGTATAGATACCCATCCTCTCTCTGTATCCTTTCTGATCCTACTCTATCTGCCATAATTTCACCGAATTTATATCTCTGAATACATTTAAATAACTATCGTCGATTTGCCGTCAGACGTGTAAATCTGCTACGTGCTGACGGCACCCCCTCTAGCAGGCATACTGCCCGGAATCCTTAAAACTTATTAAAAACCTTCCTTGCCAATGCTATATGCTTGAAGTGATCCTGTGATAGAGATAAAACTTTTCGGCAGTGTAAACCTAAACGGCTACACATTCATCGAGGGATTCCCCGGAATAGGCCTTGTGGGGCCTATGGCGATAAGCTACATAATAGACAAGCTGGGGATGAAGTACATAGGCTACATGCAGAGCGACCACTTTCCTCCCCTGGTGTCGATACACAAGGGTGAGCCGGTGCCGCCCATAAGGCTGTACACTGCTGATAAGGAGAAGCTCGTGACGATATTCGCGGAATTCCCGATACCGATAGAGCTTGTCGACGAGATCAGCACTGCAATCTATGATTTCCTGCGCAAGAGCGGGATAGTAAACACCTACTCGATAGGGGGCATACCAGACACCGGGGAAACGGTGCAAAAGCCCTTTGTCGTGGCGTCGAACAGCTCGATCACCGCAAACGCGGTCTCATCGGGGCTGCAGGCGATAGAGGAAGGCGTCGCAACAGGCGTGAGCGCGCTTCTGCTCATGAAGGCAGCGCTAGACAAGGGGAACGACATATGCATAATGGTGCCGGTGCACCAGAACATAGCCGACCCGGCATACGCCGAGATAGCGATAACAAGCCTGAACAAGCTCATGAACCTGAACATAGACATAACCGACCTCGACAAGGAGGCGAAGATAGTTCAGGCCAAGATAAAGGAGATCATAAGCAAGCACAAGGAGAGCCACGAGAGCTACAAGAAGGCCGTTGACGACACATCAGGGCCGTCCATGTACGCATAGCCGGCAGTCAGCCTTTTACATCAGTCCGGGGAGCTTCAGTCTCGACAACGTCTATCTCGACCACATCCTTGACGTAAAGCGGCTGTCCATTGCTCCGCACCAGCTTTATGCTATGGCCGACGCCAAACGCCTTCACCAGCTCGCCTTTGGATTTTTCATCCATTCTCAATTCTATCTTGCTGTCTGTTTTGTTCTCTTTTGCTCCGTTTGCAATTAGGACATCGAGCACGTCGTTGTGCGGATTTCGCTCCTCGCCCTTCCCTGCATAAAATCTAGCGTACCAGATGGCGCTAAGGCCGTCATTCCCTCTTTCGTTGACGTTGGCACCCCTGTCTATCAGCGCCCTGACCGCAAGCGCGTCCCCACTCACCGCTGCCCATATTATAAGAGGATCCCCGTTTACCTTCCCATTAGGATTAAATCTCTCAGTAGTTATGATCCACATCGCCTCATCGGACCTGTTTGCTACGAGTGCAGCAAACAGTCTTGCGTTCGGTTCCGTAATAGTAGTGCCCATATTTACCACATTAAACCTTTGCGCGTGCATCTATTTAAGTCTTTCACGAAGGGAATCCAAAACCTTTTATTGACCAATAGCGAATCATATCTGCAGGCTCATGATGCAGGGGTTGCGGAGTCTGGTCTGGCAAAGGAAGCTGCCACGGAAAATCGCGCAGGACTTAAGATCCTGTGGCCTAGCGCCTTCGTGAGTTCAAATCTCACCCCCTGCA
>DUIS01000090.1 GCA_013330215.1 Microcaldota archaeon
GCATAATAAGGAGGAGCGCACTCGGCAGGATAGGCGGCTTCCCCGAGTACATAATCGAGGACACCTTCTTCAGTTTCGAGTCAGACCTGCACAACTACAAGAGCATATACATACCGAAGATATACGCATACGGGAAGCCGGTGACCACGTTCACCGCGCTGGTGAAGCAGCAGTGGCGCTACAACTATGGCGACACGCAGTTCCTCACATACTTCTTCAAGAAGCGCACAAAGGAGTTCAAGCACAGGTCACCGCTCTCCAACATAGACTACATGACGCACGGCTTCGGGTTGAATTACCTCTCGCTAATACTCGTGCTGTTCACGCTGGTATCGATACTTATCGTGTTTTCTAACCTTCCCTTCATTCACCTCACCCTGAGGCAGGCGCTGCAGACACGCAGTGCCGGGCTTGACCTTGAGCTTTTCGGGGCCTTCGCCTTCGTGCTCTCGCTTTTCGTTCCGGTGATACTCGCGAAGATATACTTCAAGTCGCTGAGCAAGGGGTTCATGGTGTTCATCCTGAACTTCTCGCTTGCGATAGTGAGGACCAAGGCTGCAGTTGCCGCTGTGCTGAACAGCAGCCCGGGGATGCGCTGGAGCAGGACTACGGAGAACAACAGCCACAATATCGCATATTCACTCTACAACACCAGATTTGAGCTCGCCTTTTCGGCTGCGCTCTTCAGCTTTGGCTATCTTGCGGTTGCCACGCACAATATATCTGGGGGGATATGGCTGTCGGCATACGGGGTTCTCTACCTTGCCGCGACTGTGCTGATATACAAATACGGCTGAGGCCATGATATACATAAAGATTCACAGCACCGAAAATGGCGACATGATAGGGATGTGCGATTCCGATCTCTTGGGCAAGATACTGAAGGAGGGCGAGATTGAGATAAACCTTAGGGAGTATTCCGATTTCTACAAGGGTGAGCTTGGAAACGAGGAGAAGGTCCTGAAGATGTTGAAGCCTGAAAAGCTTGTGTCGGCGAATGTTGTCGGGAAGGAATCAGTCTCGGCTGCGGTAAAGGCTGGCGTCATAGAGAGAGCGAGCATCAAGAAAATCGACAAAACGCCATACGCATATGCGTTCAGGATAAAGTACTAGGCCTCTTCTGTTCCTGTAAGGTCGATTATCGCCTTCGCTATGTCGCCGTTCTCCTCGAGCAGCTTCTCCTTTATGAGCGCTTTGTCGGATATCCCGGTCTGTTGCGCGACTAGGTCTATGTCCTCATCGGTCACCTCGACCTTGGCATCGCCGCCCTTTGCGGCCTCGCTTATCTCGCCGCTTATCTGGAAGCTAACAGTGCCCTGCGCCTCTATCCTCGTGACCTGCGGATTCGTTATTATTATGTTCATGGAGCCTGTCTCTATCACTACCCTGTCCGCGTCTATCTCTGAGGACTTTATCCCCATCTTCGCCATCATGTTCTTCATGGTCCTTGGATCGATGTTTGGCATCATAAGGCATCATCTAATTAAAGCGTGATTCAGGTTATTATAGCTTATTCGCAGCCCGTTTAACAGAAGGATTAGCCTTTTATTTCTGCTGTTGCATCATCTATTATTAGGAGGTAGTGAAATGTTGGGATTCTTATTGAGTACCGGGGTCTCCAATTGGTTGGGGATAATAGTCGCGGCTATAGTAAGCATGATAATCAGCATTGTCTGGTATTCGCCGGCACTTTTCGGAAGGAGGTGGCTGAAGCTGCAGGGCAGGAACCCCAGGGACGCCGGGAGGATGATGAAGGCGGCTGGGCCGATGTACGTGCTCTCGCTTGCTGCGGCGATAATAAGCGCGATAGTGCTCCAGCTGTTCATAGGCGATCTTTCCATAACAAGTGCCTGGATGGGCGCCGCGCTGGGGCTTGTGGTGTGGATAGGCTTTGTCTCGATGGGCAACCTGGGGATGGCGATGCTCAGCAGAAAGCCCGTGAAGCTCTATGTGCTGGAGAACCTGCATCTGCTGATAGCGTTTATAATAATGGGCGCGATACTGGTGCTGGTCTGACCGCAAGGCCATCACAAAAAACCAGGACGATAAGGCAGAGCGCCACATTCAATGCTACACCGCACGGTGTCTATGAGATGCTGATGGACTCCAGGCTCCATTCGGAGTTCACCGGCGCAAAGGCAAATATAGCAAGGAGGGTCGGCGGCAGGTTTACTGCCTATGACGGCTGGGCGGAGGGCAGGAACCTTGAGCTCGTAAAGGACAAGAAGATAGTGCAGCGGTGGAGGGGTGCGGACTGGCTGGCAGGGCACTACTCGACAGTGACGTACAGGCTCAGCGGAAGCGGAAATGGGACCAGGCTTGAGTTTGTGCAGACTGGAGTGCCGGTAGAGGTATACAAGGACATAAGCGCGGGCTGGAAGGAGCATTATTGGAACAAGATGAAACTTGCGCTAAGGTGAATCTTTTTATAACTTGGTTATAAAACCCCTCTTACAGGTGAGATTATGCCAAGAGTAGTACATTTCGAGGTCTTCGTGGATGACCCAGCAAGGGCATCTAAGTTCTACAAGGACATATTCGGATGGAAGTTCGAGAAATATGCGCCGATGGATTACTGGATGGTAACGACAGGCGACAAGAAGAGTCCTGGGATAAACGGCGGATTCGCTAGAAGGGACAGTAAGGAGAGGACAACAGTAAACACGATAGACGTGAAGGACATCGATGCGACGATAAAGAGAGTCAAGGCAAAGGGCGGCAAGCTCGTAGGGAAGGTGAACGAGATCCCGAACGTGGGAAGGATGGCTTACTGCAGGGACACGGAGGGCAACCAGTTTGGCTTGATAGAGATGGCCCAGAAGCCCAGGTCCAGGAGATAACGGAGAAAGATTTTTAGGATGTTGCTCCTCTAATACCATTATGAGGAAGGTAGAGGAGCTTAAAAGGGCGGCAAGGAGAGAGGACTGGGATCTTGTAGACAGGGAGATTGCCGCAATCGTAGATGAGCCGATATATTATAAATGGGCCTTTCTAGCCGGGACTGGGGACCTTGACGGAAACGTAAGGGACCTTGCCGTCAGCATAATAGAGAGGTCGGACATCCCTGAAAAGGAATTTGCAGCAATGAGGATGCCGCTATACCAGCTGATGCTGGAGGACGACAACAGATATGTCGGGTTCAGGGCTGCATTCGCGCTCGCGAATCACGGGCCAGGGCCCTATAAAGAGAGAGTCATTGAAAAGCTAAACGAGGCGCTCAGGGACAAGGATGTTGAGAGCATAGCCAGGGGCTACCTGAACAAGTTGAGGACCAAGCTTAAAAGCTGAGGGCGCTTATTCTATCGCGCCGTTT
>DUIS01000030.1 GCA_013330215.1 Microcaldota archaeon
GCGCCATAAGGACGAAATACGTTATAGTAGTGGGCGATTCTGAGGAGCGCGATAACAGCGTAAAGCTGAGAAACCTGCTTACGGGCAATGAGGCAACATTAAAGCTTGATGAGGCAATAAGATCGATAAAGGGCGAATAGATGGCGAAGAACGATGTTGACAGGGTAACTGACGAGAAGGTCGCGAAGGGCGGCGTGCTGGTAAAGTTTTATTTTGACATTCAGGATACGGACAAGAGCAAGCTGCAGCCGCTACTGGTCGACCTGATAAACAGCAGGCTCATGAAGGAGCGCGGGGTAGTCTACTGCCACGGCTCGATAGAGGAGCCGATCGAGAACAAGGGGATATACATAACAAGCGCGATGGTGACTGTGCTCTTCGACAGCTTCATGCCGCTCGTGAACATAGCGTTCAACTATGCGCCAGCAGGCATAGAGATACTGCGCCCCACAGGCGAGATGACATTCAAGATACACGAGCTGCAGGGAATGCTCATGGACATGGCGAACATATCGGTCATATACTCGAAGTACATAATCGAGAACGTGATGAAGGGCGAGAATCTCGAAAAGCTGAAGCAGCAGGTCGACGAAAGGGCTGAGACCGGAAGACAGCAAATTGAGAAGAAGGATGATAAGTGAACTGCTAGGTTCTGTGTACCGAAACCCCGCGGCTTGTGTCCTCTATCTCAATCCTGTACTCGTCCTTTAGCATTTTCCTTATTTTGTCGGCCTCCTCATACCGTTTCTCCTTCCTCAGGCGTTCCCTTTTTTCTATAAGCGCCATCGCCTCCTGCGAAACCTCCTTCCTCTTCGATTGCTTTTCGAAGTCAAGGCCTAGAACGCTGTCAAAGTCGAATAGCGCATCAAGTATGCAATCCGCCTCTGCCTTTGACATTTTATCGTACGCCCTGTTTGCCTCGCTGATGAGCAGGTGCATCTTCGAGAGGGCGAGAGGCGTGTTGATATCGTTGTCTAGCGCTTCAAAGAACTCGCTCCTTATCTTTCCGGCTCTTTTTATGAATGCGCCGTTCGGCTTTCTTTCAGAGCCGGTCACCTCCCTGACCTTCCCTATGAATGCGTAGATGCCGTCAAGCGTGTTCTCTGCGTTCTTCAGCGCCTCGAACGTGAAATTCATCTGGTTCCTGTAGTGCGATGAGAGTACAAGATATTTGAAACTGTTTACTGAGTAGCCCTTTTCGACAAGGTCCTGGAGCCTGTAGACATTCCCCAAGGATTTCGACATCTTTTTGCCGTCCACCATGAGGTGCTGCACGTGCATCCAGAAATTCACGAACTTCTTCCCGGTAGCTGATTCCGATTGTGCAATCTCGTTCGTATGGTGTATTGGCAGATGGTCGATCCCCCCTGTATGCAGGTCGAAATGCTCGCCGAGGTATTTCATGCTCATCGCGCTGCACTCTATGTGCCAGCCCGGGAAACCCCTTCCGTATTTCGTCTCCCACACCATCTCCTTCTGGTCCTTTGTGGAGAACCGCCATACCGCAAAATCGGTGTTGTTCTTAAGACCGGATGCCCTCTCGACTCGCATCCCGGCTATGAGGTACTTGTTCAGCTCGGCAAATGAGAGTCCCATTAGCCTGCCATAGTCCTGGAACTTGGATGTGTCGAAGTACACGCCAGTCTTTATTGTGTACAGGTAGCCCTTTCCGTCAAGCCTTTGTATGAGTCCGAGCATCTCCGGCACATGCTTCGACGCCTTCGGCATCAGCTCGGGCATCAGGAGATTCAGGCGTTTCATGTCCCTCAGGAAATCGTCCGTGTAGAACTTCGCTATCTCGTGGAGGCTCTTGTGCTCGTGCTCCGCTGTCACCCTTATCTTGTCCTCGCCGAGATTCGCGTCGCCGACGAGGTGCCCTACATCCGTTATGTTCATTATGTGCCTTACCCTGTAGCCGTTATGCATGAGCACGCGCTTTATCAGGTCGGTCTGTACATAGCAGAGTGTGTTGCCTATGTGTGCATAGTTGTAGACTGTCAGGCCGCAGCTGTACATCCCGACTGTCCCCTTCTTGATGCTTTTGAACTGCTGCTTCTTGTGGGCAAGGGTGTTATAGATCTGCAATAGGATTACCTAGAGATAATATCACATCGACTTTGATATAGCTTTTGTACTGAACCGCAGAAAGTCAGTTGGAAAGCGTTGTGATGTTCACAGCCACTCCCTTCTGCTGTATCGGTCTTTTTGCGGTTGCGAAATCTCCGATCGCGATGTAGTTATTCCTGTTTATCGCGTCTCCGACAACCTTTATCCTCAGCTGCTGGCCTATGTAGGGTGTAAGCGGTATGCTGACGTTCTGGAAGGTGGACGAGCCATTTATGGTCAGGGATTGGTTGTAGGTATTGAAGTGTGCTATGGTTACTGGCGTACTGCCCCTGAAAAGCTCTATGTAGAGCCCGTTGTCCTGGGGGCTTATCACCCTGAAATTGAGGAAGGGCTTCCCGGAAGTGACTATGAGCGGTGCCGATGTGAGGTTGCCTGGAGCAACCGAGATCGCGCAGTTGTATGTGGTTGCGAAGTACGTGCCGTTGTAGTTCGTCCACGGGGAGCCGCGGTAGCACATCTTTGCGTCCTGGTAGGTAATGTTAAACGGGCCGGCTCCGAATCCGGCTCCGCTGACGTTCCAGCCTGTGAATTGGCCGTTGCCGAAGTTGCCGTTGAGCACATAGGTATAGGCTGTGACAGGTGGCGTGCTTGTGGTGTTTATTATTATCACAGGGTTGCCGCACGAGCCCCCTCCTACGCCGGTCTTGAATGTTATTGTGTATAGCTGCGCCGGTGCCGAGAAGTTCTGGAAGAAGGTCGTGCAGTTATAATTGGAGCTCTGGTTCACGTAGGTCCTGCCGTTCGCCCCCACTATCTTCACGGACTCGGTTCCGCTAGTGCCTGCCGCGACCCATAACCCGAGAGTGGCGCCTGATGTCGAGCATTTGGTGGTGTAGGTGCTATTGGGCTGCTGGCCTATGAGTATGAAGCTGGCGCAAGGCGATACGGAGTTGGAGTAGTTTATGGTCGAGCTGTTAATGGAGGTCGTCGCCACTATTGTGGTGGTGTTCGACGAGGGCTTTATCGTGCTGGTCGTTGCCAGCGGGTGCAACGGCTTTATGAAGTTGTAGCCAGTGTAGAGCACTGCGAGCACCACGAGTATTATGATCACTATGATATAAGCGACTATACCCTTATGCATCGGCCATCACGTATTTATTTTGTAACACAGTTAAATATATATGCATTGGTAATCTAATTACTCACTTAGAATCAAAGCATTGGCAATGCTTGCCAAATATAAAAATTTAATGGTGCTTATCTGGGAAGTATACCTAGGAAATGGAAGAAGAAGGGCAGGATGAGATGGAAGTGGCTAAAGAAGAGGCGAAAGCGCCTCAAAAGGGCCCAGAAGCACAGGGTAGGAAAGCTGTAGCCGCATAATCTCGTTGAACGGCTTAGGCTGTGCAGGTATAAATTTGTTGATGCACAGATTGCGGACTGGCGGTCAGGATTACTCTTTTTTGGGCAGTTTGTTTATCTTTCCGTACCTGATAGCAAATGCTGCAAGAATGATGTACGCCCTTGCATGATCTGATGTCGGGCTTATCTCCCCGTCCGTAAGTAATTCCCTTCGCAGATGGTACATATCCTGATCTATCGACCGGACTATTGTGTTGACCCCGTCCCGCCTATCCCAAACCCGCTGTATCACGGCCCCTGAAAGTTCGACGCCAGAAGAGGCCTCGAATTCTCGTTTAAAGTCCTTTACAGAGAGGCTGTCTACAAGCGGCGGTATGGAAGCCCTTAACAGAGCCTTCACTTCAGATGAAAGATTTATCTGGCTGTCGATGGTGCATTTGGGAGCTGTTTCCACTAACATCTACATCACACTCTTTTGCGGTGCCTTTTACCACATTAATTGATTAAATTTAATGTTTATAAGTCTTTTTGTTTGGTTGCCGCTACCAGTCTCACAAAAATTTGAGCACCACATAGTCTCCCAGGAGCGGGTAGTGCGCCCTCTCGATGATTTCTGCGTTTAGCTCTTTTACATCGTGCTCGAAATGGGTGAGGTAGCTACCGACCATCAGGACAGTGTGCTCTTTCATTACGTGCCTCTTGTAGTTGTCCAGAAACCCGTCCACTACCTCCCTACCGTTTATGCCGCCGTCGAATGAGGGATTGGTGCCGCTGCCTATGGGCCTTGACCTGAGGAATGGCGGGTCTATTGCGATTGTGTTGAACCTTCCCTTCACATTCTTGAAGAGGTCCGAGACTATGAACCTTCCATTCACTCCGTTTAGCTTTGCATTCTCCCTTGCGCACCTTACGGCGTTTGGGTTTATGTCTGCGAAGGTCACCTCGCAACCCTTCAGCGCAGCTATTATTCCCTGTATTCCTGTGCCTGTGCCAAGGTCGAGCATCTTGCCGAATGAGTATTTCTCAACCGCGTGGCCGAGCATCGCCGAATCGCCAAGAGGCTTGTAGACGCTGCTGTTTACATGAAGCCTTGGCCTTATCTGCTCGTACAACATAGTAGCCACTAGACGCATGCTACGACTTTGCTATCTTCTCCAGGAACGGGTATGTCTCGTACAGCCTGTC
>DUIS01000054.1 GCA_013330215.1 Microcaldota archaeon
CAGCTATCGGCCCGGAAGTTATCGGTATGTCAACATACCTCATGGTGTTGTTCAGCATTCCGCCCGTTACGTTAACCGCCTGTGGCGGTGACCATGAAAGCTCCGGTACCCCGTGAGAATAAACATCGTTTGAAGGGACAAACCTGACAGTCACGCTAGTCCAATTATACCCAGATTTTTGACTTATTGCAACAGTAAGAATTCCTGTAGTGTAGTTAAAGACAGGATTTTGGCAGCTATAGTCAAAAGACCCAAAGCATATCGTATTTACTACTGGAGAGAGCTGGTTGTATGAACTGCTACCGATTATTGATGTTGTTGCGGTCGATGTAATATTCCACCCAGGAGCCCCAACACCGGCTATCCCTAGCGGCGGCACAGGACCCTTGTTGAGTGCAACCGAGGTGCCAAATATCAATGCAGTTATTAGCACTACCATAGCCCCAGAAAATACCAGTCTTTCAGAAACTGTATAAAATTTTTCTCTTTTTTCAACCATTGTTTCACCGATTAAACATAACTATATTGAAATCCGACCCCCATTGAACATGTTACACCGGGCTCTTTACTTCCGTCCTGGAACCGGTGTAGGCGCCTTAAGGGCGTGCCCTTTTGGCAGCCCAAAAGCCTCTCCTAAACCACCCCCCAAAGATAGCTATTTGCTATCTGCAGTCTTGTCATTTCTCTTCTTTGACCTTATCCTGGCAGCGCCACTCTGGCTTTGCCTGCCCCTTTGCCTAAACAGGCCCATGTCAACAGATTCAAACAGGCCTATCGAATTTCCTTCCGGGTCAGTGCCTATTGCGGTCCACCCGTGGTTTGCAGTTCCTTTCTTGCCTACGGTTATGTGTCCGCCGGCGCGCTCTACCTCTGCCATTGATTCGTTTAGGTCAGGTGTGCTTATGTAGTTTACAGGCGTTTGGTTTTTACTTCCCCTTTTATACATCCCGCCGTTCACTCCCGGAATGTGCTTGGTTCCTGTGCTTATGTTCCAGTACTGCATGTTCTTTGCGGCCGAGTTCTTAAATTTCCACCCGAACACATCGCTGTAGAACTGCCTTAACCTATCCGGATCCCTTGCAGGAATCTCAAAATGGACGATTTCATTTATCTCGTTCTTCATGTTTCACACCTTTAACTAAGTATATATTAGTTTATTGGAGTATATAATACTTTGCTAGTTTACATAATACTTCAGTATTATTAATAATGCTTTAGAAAGTAAAGTATTATATATGTAGATGTTCAATGCATTAGTATGATAATGATAAGGGGATTCATGGAAATCTTGCAGATGACCGACGGCAACGGACAAAGGGCATTCAATGATTTTACAAAAATCTCGATCAGAAAGCTAAGGCTAAGTTCCGCAACGGTCTCCAAAAGGCTTGATGAGCTTACTGAGATAAAGGCGATAGAGGAAGTTGTAAGCAAGTCAAAGACAGGGAGAAGGATAATATCCTATAGGGCAACAGATAAGGGCAAAAGGATACTGGGACTGGCAGGCGAATTAAATAAGGCAATAGGCACCCCTAAAGGGAGATAGCACCCGTATGTGTGGAACCTAAGGCTAAAGTCCAGTCGGGGCTTTAACTCTTCCTATGGATATCAGGAGGGCTTTACGTAGTAGACGTTTGTCACTATGTAGCCTAGCGCAGGGCTCTCGCTCTGGATCACGTAGCTCGGGATGTCGCTCGGCGTAGTTATGTTGAGAACGTTCACCCAGTCGCTGCAATGCGGAGGGCCTGCCCATATCACGTAGCTGTAGTTCGCGAATGTGGTGCAGTTCGTGCCCGGGGCTATGTTGTAGTCCACTCTGTTCTCTCCAGGTTCGCCAAGAAGCGTGGATATCGGGCCCTCGCTGTACCCTACGTACGCGTTGTTGTAGTATGCCTCAAGGTATATGCCCGCGCTCTGATTCACTCCCCTTAAGTATGTGGTTGCCTGCATGATGAGCGAATTGGGGTAGTGCTGCCAGTAGTACCAGAACCTTGATATGTAGTAGTTGTTCAGGTAGAGCACACCTAGGATCAGCACCACGACTATGGCGCCTATAACAAGGAGAACCTTGTTCTTCGGCTCCAGCAGCTTCGCAAGCCCTATCCCTATCACGCCGGCAAGCGGCACCGATACTATGAGCATGAACCTCGTGAGCCTGTATGCGAAGAGGTAGTTTATCCCAAGCGGGCTGAGCGTAAGCCCGACATGCATCGGCCCTGCCTCCAGCCCCAGCCAGAGGAAGGCAAGCCAGAACATCAGGAAATAGGCGCGCTTCTCCCTGAATATGAGCAGGAGCACGGCTATGGGTATCACAAGGTAGAAGTATAGCCCGTATTCATAGTTGAGCACAGTGCCGAATAGCTCGTTTGATATGAACTGCAGCGACTGCAGGATGCTGGGGCTGTGCTCGAACGTGCTTATGAACTGGTACTGGAACATCGCGTTTATGTAGAAGCTTAGGTCCGTGTTCGTGCTGGGTATCGTGGACTCGCCGTTTATGCTCTGTCCCACAGCGCTGTAGAACCTCGTGTTTGCGGTCACGGTCGTGAAAGCCGCGCCGGAATTGGCGTAGCTGTATGCGAACACTATCGCGAACATCATCGCTATGCCGAACAGGAAGTGCAGGCTTGTCGCGTTGATCCTTATGCGCCTCCTCAGCACCTCTATCAGCGCGTATACGAATATGAATACAATGAATATGCCCGCCTCATAGCTTGTCAGCCATGATAGCACGAGCACCACCCCGCTCGAGAAGTAGTATACTCTCTTGTCCTTCCTCTCGCCATACAGGAAGAGGAGCATAGCCAGCGACGTGAGGAATGTGAGCGGTATGTCCTCCCCTATGTTGACGGCGAATTTAGTCACAAGCGGGAATACGCTCACAAGGAAGGCGCTCAGGAGCGCTGCCTTGTTGTCGTAGAACAGCCTCACGACCAAGAAGGTCACTATGATTATGCCGATGTACGCGGTTATGTTCCAGAGCGTTGATGTGAAGTCGCTGATCCCGAAGATCTTGTAGAAGAACCCGATCGCGAACACCTCGGTCAGCCTGAGCGAGAATATGTAGCCCGGGCTTATCTTGAAGTTGCCCTGCAGGAGAGCGCCCGCGAGGTTGGTGTATGTCGGATCGTCGCCGTACTCGCTCACCCCTTCCACATGCGTGAAGGCGTAGTACATCGCATTTATTATTATGAAGCAGAAAAGGACCGCTATTATTATCTTTGTCTTGTCGAGCCCCTGTTTTTTCCTCACAGCCTTGGACTGCCCCGCCCTGCCCCCACTGCCGCCCTTCCGCATCTGCATGGTTCTCTTGCGTTGCATAGTCATCTCTTTTTGATTATGTAGTTGCCCATTATAAGCGTATCGGCTCCGGTGTTCTCAAGCGTCCAGAGCGCGTCCTCCGGGCTCATCACCATGGGCTTCCCGTGCTTGTTGAGGCTGGTGTTGAGCAGCGCGCCCGTTCCTGTCCTTTTCTTCACGTTCTCTATGAGCTCATAATAAAGCCTGTTCTCCCTGCCGAGTATCTGCGGCCTTGTGGTGTGGTCCACATGCGACGCCGCGACCATCTTGCCGTAATGCGCGTCCCTCACATGGTTCGCGCCTGTCATGAACTTGTTCTGCGATAGGTAGTCGCTGAAAAGCCTCTTCGCCTCGCCATCTAGCACGCTGCTCGCGAAGGGCTGGTAGTATGGCCTTTCCT
>DUIS01000040.1 GCA_013330215.1 Microcaldota archaeon
CAAACGAGATAGCGTACCGCTTCTTCGGATGGTCGTGCCCATATTCAAAGGACAGGGTTGAGATAGGCATTGGGATAAGCGACAGGGCGAAGATAAGCAGCTCGGCTGCCTTTGCTAAGTTTGCAAAAAGCGATGCTGTGAGCGCGATAGTCAAGAATGCCGAAAGGGTGAACGGCTATGCAAGCATAATACCGCTAAGCAGCAGGGAGATCACCGTAAAGGACAATGTGGTGCTGGTCGGCGATGCGGCTGGCCAGGTGAAGGCTACAACTGGCGGAGGCGTCATATTCGGATGCTCATGCGCAAAGGTCCTTGCACAGGTCATAAGGGCGAACATAGAGAAGGGCACGTCATTGAGGGCATACGAAAAGGAATGGAGGAAGCGGTACGGCGTGGACCTGAAGATGCACGATTTCCTGCACAATTACTACTCAAACCTTAGGGTGAGCAACATGGAGGTCTTTCTCAAGGTATCTAAGATGCTCGGCGCGGAGAAGTTCTTCAGCGAGTATGGCGACATGGACCGCCCTAGCCTTATGTTAAAGCGCTTCTTCCTAAGGGGCCTTGCAAAATAGGCGTCAACCCGCTTCTACAAGCGATTTATGCGAGACTTAGTCTGTTATGGAAAAGAGCGAAAGGCATATATAACCTAACTATACATAATTAGTCTAATTATGTATAATTGGTTTTTGCATGGACACGAAGAAATCTAGAGTTTTGCCAAAGCTGAGAACGGCCGTAGTGACAACCGCGATTGCGGCTGGTTTATCCTTGGCGCCGGGTCTGCTGCGCGCACAGGACCAGACACAGGCTACAGGAGAGACTAAGCCGTTTACTAGCAGTGTATTCGATACTACGCAGAGCCTTGCCAATACGCTCACACACCAATTGGCCACGAAGAGCGTAATCAATCTTGGCAATAATGACAACATATGGGTTGTAGGGGGTGAACAGAACAAGATCAATGAGACTACCGGGCTTAATACCACAAGTTATGATTTGGGTTTCAAACTCAACCTGGGTGGGGGAGCAACAGGCAGCTGGATAAGGGGAACTGCGTTAAATGATACTGACGTCGCGAACAAATTCTCTTACGGAACGGATGCCTTATTTAAGGCATTTAAAGCAGAGGGGGTGGTAGTATCACTTCTGGGTGGCGTAAGCTCTATGGATCTGAGCGCGGATATAACAAGGCACACCAATTATGACGGTGGGATCAACCTTAACTTCGCAGGCACGCAGAATTTCTTCGGATTTGTAGACAGCAAGGGCATTGCAACAAGCACGACAGAAACCGTAAATGGAAAGAAGAAGACCCAGAAATCGGAGCGGGAGGAAATGGGTTTCAGGGCGGGATATGTCGGCACCAATTATAAGGGCCGCCTTGTAGCTTTTGTTGTAGATGGTCAGGAGACCATGAAGCTCGTGCCGTCAGCCTTCGTTGGCTGGGATAATGTAAGGTTCATGGTTTCTTGGAATCCAAACGTACACTACGGCTGGACGCAAACCTACCTTACATTTGGGATGAGATTGACGGACAGGACGCTGACAAGCCAGATAATGGATCAGTTCATTTACAATGGCAGCTGCAGCCTGACCCAGAACGTAAAGTCTCTATCGACTCCAATCGCAATAACAACGCCTGGATGCCTGGGAAACTCCGACAATACAATGTATGCGTCGACCCCTCCGGTATATCTGGCGACAACCGGCAGGCCTTCTGGCGCACTTGGGCAGTTTGTAAGGATCAAGTGGCTGGTAAACCCGAACGATACGCGCCACAACGACTTTGACATATATGGCATTACAACCTTCAGGAATGGAATGCTTGTGGTAGAGGAGGCAACCAAGGATACATTGGGAACAATGCATTTTGGCGGCGGTGTTGGATTCAAGGTATGGAGCTCAAAGTGGGTGCCAACGCCAATATTCGTGGCTCAGACGAACAATGCGATGCAGGGCAGCCTGATATACACATTCGGCAAGTAACGGATGCGGGTTTAAGGAAGCCCTAGCAGTGCATGACTTGCGTTTGAGGCAATGGTTATCAGCGGCTGCGGGAATATCCCGAAGAGCACGACAACCAAAACGCATACCAGCACCACTGCCGCAATGTACGGCCCAGCCCGGAGCCTCTTGCCCTGCTTCCTTGAGTACATCGAGTTTATCACCTTCGAGTAGTAGTAGATGGAGATGAAGCTGTTTATGATGCCCATCACCGCAAGTATGGGCATGCCGGCGCTCAGGGCGCTTGAGAACAGCAGGAATTTGCCCGCAAAGCCTATAAGCGGTGGTATCCCGGCCATGGACAGCATCAGTACAGCCAGCGAGGCGGCAATGAACCCGTTCCTTGAGCCGAGTCCTGAATATTCATCTATGTTCCTTATGTTGCTAGACTCCAGCCACAGCACTATCGCGAACGCGCCTATTATCATGAAGGTGTGCGCCACTATGTAGAACAGCGTAGCCCCAAGCCCCGCCTGAGTGGCTGTGGATATGCCTATCAGTATGTAGCCAGCCTGCGATATAGACGAGTATGCGAACATCCGCTTCACGCTCTTCTGCACGAGCGCGAGCAGGTTGCCGAAGAACATGGTGAGTATCGCAAGGAGAGCGAAAATACCTGAGAATGTGCTGCTGTAAGCGAAAAGCACCACAAAGAACACCTCAATAAGTGCAACGAATGCCAGTTTCTTGTTAACCCCGGCGAGTAGCGCGGTTATGTAGGTAGGCGCGCCCTCGTACACATCAGGCACCCAGAGGTTGAATGGGAAGAGTGCGGAATCGAACCCGAATGCCACCACAAGAAGCGCGAGCGCTGCAAGTGCAAAGTACGCGCCGCTTATGCCAGAGTTCGGCATCACTGCCGTGAGCGCAAGTTGTGGGCTGTATGGCA
>DUIS01000024.1 GCA_013330215.1 Microcaldota archaeon
GCTAGCGGATTCGATGGAGGCGGATTTCAAGAGAGTCCAGGGCACCCCGGACCTCGACATGAAGGACATCATCGGCTTCACCTACATGGACGAGAAGGACCACACCGTGAAGATAAAGAACGGCCCGATATTCACCAACATACTGCTCATAGACGAACTCAACAGGACGCCAGCGAAGATGATGGCCGCATTCCTCGAGGCGCTTGAGGAGCGCCAGGTCACGATACCTGGTGCGCCGACGCAGAGCCTCATGCAGCCCTTTGTGGCCTTTGCCACGCAGAACCCGCTGAACATAGAGGGCACCTCACCGCTGCCAAAGGTCCTCTCGGACAGGTTCCTGATGCGCATAGCCGTGAACTATCCGTCGAACGAGGAGGAGCAGGAGATGCTGAGGATAAAGGAGAGCGAGGGAGGGGTCAAGACCGAGAAGGTCATAGGCATAAAGGACATACTCAAGTTCCAGGAGGACGTGAAGGGCATAAAGATATCTGACGACCTGATCGCCTTCATAACCAGGCTGGTTGATGCGACGCGGGACGACATCCACGTTGTCATGGGGGGAAGCCCGCGCGCCGAGATAGCCTTCATGCAGTGCTCCAAGGCGAAGGCGATGATAGAGGGCAGGACAGAGGCGACCATAGACGACGTCAAGTACCTATCGAAGCCCGTGCTGAGCCACAGGCTGGTTGTAAGGTCGACGGGAGGCATAGGGGTCAACGGCGTGATAGACGGCATAGTCAATAACATAAAGTGAGCTTCAGGTTAGGGCAAAATGTTTTTAGACTTTAAGTTGGATAATTGTACGGGTAGTTGAATGGGAGTATCTATTACAAAATCAAAGGGAGAACAACAGTCTGGCGGTTTGACTTTCGAAGCGCCGGCCATTATCAACAGGAGAGAAGCACCGTCTCTTACACATCTGTGCTCGTATGCGAGTTCTCATCTGGACAGCTCAACCTTACGGGCAGGCGAGAGCACCGCTGCAAGTACACCAGTAAAGAGACTTGCAAGAAAATAATCAATAGGATTAGGCGATCCTTGCATATTCGTTGATGCGCTTCTGCGATATCAGGTTCCTGAGTATTACGCTGTTCCTTATCCAGTCGTTGCGCCCTATCTCCAGCTTTGATTTTATGCAGTCGAACATCTCGTTCGTGGAGTGCAGTATCTGCGGCTCCTTCTCCAGCGTCTCCCTTACGTGCTCCCTCACATTCCAGACGCCTACCGGCATCAGGTAGCCCTCGTGCACCTCCCTTAGTATGAGCGCGACTGCCTGCCTCTTCAGCAGCTGCAGTTTCTCGGTTATCGCAAGCCTTCCAGAATAGTAGCAGCCGCCTATCTCAGCATAGCTCTTCCTGCCAGTGTACTGCTCGTAGGATCCGAATATAGATATATCCACTCCGTTCTCGTTCCACACGGTCTTGGGATACCAGGCCTCTATCGATTCGTACTGCCAGTTCCCGGGTATCAGGAATATAAGCCAGCGGTTGTCAAGCGCGACATTGTAATAGGCATAGATGGCATCGACAGGATCGTACGACTTCACCTCCTCAAGGTTGCTCTTCGATAGCGTGTCATCAACCGCAGTTATGCTCCACCTAGTCGGAACGAACTTTCTCTTGCTTCCTATGCCGAAAAGCCCGGCCGATAGGCCGCGCTGTATCTTAGATACGGGGACGCCCTTGCCATAGAGCTCAACCATCGCAGTCTTGGAAAGCGCGTCCGTGTCGCTGTAGAGCCTCTCGACGCTCCTGTCCGCATGCATGTTGTATAGGTTGAACTGCTTCATCTTCGCGCTGGGCCCGAATGGCTCAACCTCGTCCTTCATAGTCATCTTGACGAAGGGCCTGCCAGAGAAGGATAGCTCAGCCTCGGCTGGCCGCTCGGCTAGCGCAAGGTCCCTCACCAGTTCCTCCATGTGGCCATGCTCCACATTCTGCACCTTCGTCCTGTAAAGGCCGCGCACAAGCCTTGAGCGCATGTTCACTATATCCTCTATGGACATGTTGTGCCAGCGCTCTGGCATGCTGAGTATCGCTGTGTCGCCGAATTCTGGAGGAACGAGCGGGCCTATGTTCACGTAAGGATAGCCAAAGCGGCCTATGAAGAGATCTGTGGGCGAACTTCCCACAAGCTCTGTCTTGCTCGTAAGCTGCAGCATCTTTATCCTGTAGTAATATCTTAGCAGAGCGGGATCGCGCATGTGCCTGTAGACTATGTCGCTTCTCTTCACTCCGGTTGCCTTCTGGTCGGCAAGCTCATCAAGAATCGCGCCCCTCTCCAGTCTCCCACCAATATAGATTCCCACTATAATTAAGTGACATCCTCCCACCCGTAAACGGCGTGGGCTTCCTCTGCGTTTATGCAATCACTGCATCCAGCAAAGGATGTGTTTTATCGGTTCTCAGTTCTTCGAGGACTGCCTCCTGTTTAGGCCTTACATTCTCTCCCTGAGCGTGACTTCCCCTCTGCCCGAGGGTAGTTCTTTTGAGTATATTTATTGATGCGTTTATGTCTCTGTCCTTTGACATTCCACATCTCTGGCAGTTATACGCTCTTTCAGAAAGTGGCATGTCTTGGATGTTGCCACAATTACTGCACTCCCTCGACGTATTCCTCGCGTTCACCTTGACTATACCCAGACCAGCACTTTCAGCCTTGTATGAGAGGAGTTGTATAAACCTGTTCCATGAAGCGTCATGTATCGAACCCGCCAATCTGTGGTTCTTCATCATGTTTTGGATATTGAGGTCTTCTACTGCGAATGAAGTATACCCCGAATTGACGAGCGTACTTGAAAGTTTATGTAGATAGTCATCTGATTGGTTTGTCGAATATTCGTATGTTTCTTGAAGCCTCATCTTTGCCTTCTCCCTTCTCTTTGAGCCTTTGTTCCTCCTTGCAACTATCCTCTGCCAGTGTGTAATCTTCTTTATTTTCTGTTGCATGAACTTTGGCTTTTGTATCTTTGTTCCGTCTGAAACGGCGATGAACGAATCCAATCCCAAATCTATTCCTACTGGATTGGTGTTCTTCACTTCTGGAACTTTGATTTCATTTATCGTAGTGAAGACTGCATAATATTTTTTCCACTTCCTCTTTATTGCGAGCGTTTTTATTGTGCCTTCTATCTTCCTATGCAAATCTATCGGCATTGTTCCTATTCTTGAGACTCTTAGCCTGCCCTTCCTTATTGAAAAAGAACCATTGTCCTGCGGATATGTTATTGACTTGTACCTGTCCCTTGACCTAAATCTTGGAAATCCTGTCTTCTTGTTTCCTTCCTTTATTCTTCTGAAGAAGTTTTGGTATGCCTTGAGAAGCCTGAACTCAATCTCGCATCTTGTCTGCGAGTATAGTTTCAGATATTTCTTGTCTTTTTGGATTATCTCCTTGACGAATCTGTTTAATTGCGCCATTGAAACTTTTGCCTTTTCGTTCTGGTAAGATGTGATTGACTTCTCAAGAATCTTGTTGTAGAATTGCTGTGCGAGGATTAGACGTTCATTTATCTCCTCTTGTCTTGTAGTATCGGGATAGATTCTGAACTTGTACGCCTTTACGGATTCCATGCTGTTTTTATGATTATTCATATTCATATACCTTTCCGCTGTTTGCTTTCATCCAACCGCTAAAGCATGTTGGATTTCCCACTCACGGTGTTAAATCTATCCACCTCTCCATTTACAAATGATGCCAGAGCCAACGTGCATTATGCGCTCTCCAGGAAAAAGATAAAAAGAAAAAGACGCATGACAAAATGCCATGCGTTTTGGGTGATTTTGGTTGGGATTGGGATTGTACTTTAAAATCTGAACTTTGCAATTTAGATTTTTTCCTACAACCAATGATTATTCTTGCCTCTTGGCATATATATGCATGCCTATGCTAACATCGCGTATATAGGAAAGAATTAATTAGAATCCGATAAGTATATTCATTTATCCGCCAAAAAGCGTTCATAATCCATATATTAATCCATATACATCCCTCGATAAATTGGGGAAACCATAAAACTTATATATTTAATTAATCAATATGTAATCCATATGATAACCCTACCAAAGCGGGTAAAGGCGGCATTCCTGAGGCTGAAGAGGGCTAGCAGCGGCTATATCGAGATAAAGCACATAAAGGGATACTTCTTCGTATACCAGTCAACCAGCAGATGGGACAGGGAGAAGAAAAAGCCGATAAAGGTTCCCTTATATATCGGCAGAATAACAAATGCGGGGCAGCTCATAAGGGCGAAAAGGAAGAAACCAAGGGGAGCTACGCCGCAGCAGGGGATCAAGATGGAACAGCCCCAAGCGGAAAGCCAGAAAAACCCGGAAATCATAGCAGCGGAAGAGAAACCCTACAAACATGAGCGCCAGATGCTAAGGATACTGAGCATGAACGGCAGGATATCGATGCCTGTAATCGGAAAAATGGTAGGCCTGCGCGAAACTGCGGTCTCCTCCCAGATAAGGAAGCTGGAGAAAAAATACTCAATAAGCTACATACCTGAGATTGACGTTACGAAGCTGGGATACATCCAGTTCCTGATAACCATGGAATTCCTCGAGGAGATGCCCAACGTGGAGGAACTGCGCACCATCCTGGCCCAGGAGAAAAGGGTACAGATAGCATTTCTCACAAAAGGGGACTTCCATCTGATGATATACGTCCTTGCAAGGAACAGCATCGAAATCAACTCTATAGTTATAAACATAAGAAAGAAGCTCCACTGCAAATCAATATCGATAACAGCCCCTGTAGAGGAAGACTACGGGTTCATACCATTGCGCCAGGAATTTATAGAGATGCTAAAGGACGACCTACTGGTGAGGGATTATGCAGTCCTGAAGGAATTCGTCAACAACAGCAAGATAGATTTTTCGGAGATAGACAGGAAATACGGTTTTGACAAGGGGAGATCACAGTACTCCTACCACAAGCTAAGGGAGAAGGGCATAATAAAAAGGGTGACGATATCCCTGGAAAGCCTTCCAATAAGATATGTCGGCCTAATAGTATCAACAATTATAGACCAGGTAGGGTTCGCCCAGGACAGGGAGAAAATCCTCTCAAATCTGATAGGCGAATCAAGCCATAATCTGAATAAATATATCCTCGTGAACGATATCGTTAGCCCTAGCGGCATTGTTTTCTACCTGCCCGTATTCAATTTCGGCGACCTGGAATCAATCGCAGAAGAGATTCTCAAACTTAACCCTGGAATCAGGATAAAGACGCTTATTATTACTAATATACTTGTAGGCAAATTCTGCTTCAGGAATTTTGATAACGCATACTCCATACAGGAAGGAATACTTGTAAAAGAATACAGTGAAAAGCCGAAGCCAAAATTAGACTACGAAGAAACCGGAAGGGCGAAGAGGAAACACACTAAGTACGATACGGATATCAGAGGTCTTAGGCCAGATATCAGATTATCTGAATATTGACTTGGCAAGGGCCTTTGAGACCTTGAAACCCTTTGAATAATCGTCCCTAAACCTTACGGATTTACTATGAGTGACTTTTATAGTAGGGCAGCCTGAGTTACCAGTTGCTACAAATACTATCTCACCCTTGTTCGAATAAACTTTACCTAGCCCTTTTGCGCAGGATTTCATCACTACACCCTAATCTCTTAATGAGGATTGTAGACCAAACTCTAAATAGCTTTCGTTCGGTAGCTTTTAGCCTGCACGTATTAAAGTACCAGTCCCGAGAACACTAATGCTGCGAGAGCGCTACTATTTTTCCATATCTTCTTACGAATTTGTAATTTTAAATCCTTAACACTAATAAGTTTAACTTCTATATCCTCGCTAGTCTCTAAATTTTGTTTTCCCCTCGACTTTAGTCCCTCGGCTCTTACAACATATACATTGTGCATATCCTTAGAGGCATATTCATTGATCCTACCTATGTACCTAAATACCCCGTTTGTATAACCCGTTTCCTCCCTCAATTCTCTTTTAGCTGCCCGAATCGGAGATTCATCAGTTTCTTTTAAACCAGCAGGAAGTGCTAATTGCACCTCCCCTGCGCCATGCTTGTACTCCTTTATGGCAACAATCCTCCCCTTATAATCTGTTGCAACAATTATCACATAACTCGGTTTCTCTATAACGGTATAGTCGTTGATCACGCCTCCGTTAGGTAACCTTACCCTGTCTTTATACACATTTACGAATTTCGAAGCGTATACCTTCTTACGGTCCAGCACATCCCATGTAGTCTTTGTTTTCGTCCTCTACACCCTAATACAATACCTACCTGAAATATATAAATGATACTGTGCAAATATGGCAATTAGTTGCCATTCCACATCGACTCGAAATGCCTTCTCATCTCCCTTATCTTCGATTCGTCCTTCGTTACCTCTATGTGCTCTATGTTCTTGTGCATGCCGTTGTATGTGAGGTTCGCGCTTCCGGATATCGCGGTGTTGCCGCTTATGTAAAGCTTCTCATGCACGAATCTTTCTGTTATCACCTTCACCTGGAGGTTCGAGTTCGCCCTCTTGTGGCGCAGATAGGCAAGCAGCACCGTCAAAAGCAGAATGGCAGTGAGCATTATCGTAGTGTAAGCAAAATTAAGGTATACCGAGATGGCGTCAAGGATCAGGAAGAACACGATTGCCTTTATGTAGCCGCTTATGCTCCTAGCCGCAAAATCCTGCAGCCCCGAATTCTTATAGCCCAGCGAATTATTTGATGTTATTACCCTTATCCTCCTTTCCTGCGCAGCCTTTGCAAGCATGTTCACATAATAGCCGCTCAGGTATGGCGATATTATCATCAGTTCGCTGTCATCCTCTTTTATGAGCCTGTCCACGTATTTGTAGGAACTGTCTCCGCTGTATAGGATGCTCTTCTGGTCGACCGCCATGATACTCCATTGCATGATAAATAGATAGCTCTATCCTTCATCATGCGTGCTTTATGCGGTAATCATCTCGCGGACCCTTCTGTATATCTCTGCGGCCTGCTCTATTACGACATCGGGCAGCGGAGGCACAGGCGGCTTTTTGTTCCAGCCCATCAGCTCGAGATAATTCCTTACGAACTGCTTGTCCATGTTTACGAGCCTTCCATCGTCATATTCGGTTTTCAGCCAGTACCTTGAGGAATCCGGGGTCAGCACCTCGTCTATCAGCACCATGCTCCCGTCCGGCAGAAGCCCGAACTCGAATTTGGTGTCAGCGAGCACAAGGCCCTTCCTCAGCAGGAACTCGTGCGCGAACCTGTACAACGCCAGGGACTTCCTCTCGACCATTGTGGCATTCACATCGCCCAGGCTCTCCCTTAGCTCGATCCTGCTCATGGGCAGGTCATGGCCCTTCTCCGCCTTTGTGGTCGGGGTAAACATGGGTTCCGCAAGCCTTGAGCCCTCCTTCAGGCCAGAGGGAAGCGGATTTCCCCATAGCGTGCCGCTCTCCCTGTATTCCTTGAGCCCGCTTCCGGCAAGATAGCCCCTTACAACAGCCTCAACCTTCAAGGGCGTAGCCCTACATACAAGCATGGCCCTCCCCTCAAGCCATCCTAGCTTAGGGTCGGTGTACGTAGATATGAAATGGTTAGGTATTATCCACTCTGTAATCCTGAACCAGAAAGCTGACAGCTGGTTCAATACCCTGCCCTTTCCAGGTATCCCCTCCCTGAAGACGCAATCGAAGGCGCTCAGCCTGTCTGTAGAAACCATCAGAAGAGCACTTGGAAGGACCTCGCAAGAATATATGTCCCTTACCTTGCCCCTGCCCACAAGCGGCATGTCAAGGTTTGTCTCTGTTATTACCGCCTCCCTCCTCAGGAGAGGACCAACAATGCGGCCCGGCCTCCTGGCCCTATGATCCATATTACCACAATTAGATTAAGACAAGAAAGTATAAATGCCTAAGTCCCGCGCGAAGCTGACGGGGGCGAGAGCGTAACGTGAATTATTGTGACGGAAGCACCATGTCGGAATAATGCGGATATATACCCACATAACGTTTTCGTATGTTTTGACTATGGTCTATCAACCTTGAAGATATTCGTATACCTCATCTCTACTTTTGAACAATAGGAGTATAATCTTATCATCTTTTTCTAATATTTGATATACTAATCTCTTGTTGTCCATCCTTATCGAATAGACGTCTTTAAAGTGATGCAGCTGACCACCTATTTTCTCTAGGTCCCTCAATCTTTTTACTATTTCATCAATTCTTTGCATGGTTTTTGCAGTAAGTTTCTTTGTATCTTTTTCAAATTCTCTGGTCTTCTCAACTTCCATGCAATCAGACCCGCATCGTAACATACTTACTGGTTTTTTCTTTTCCCGACTTTAGATCTTTTAACATTTTTCCTGCCGCTTTTGCATAGAGTTCCTCTTCAGTCAGTTTATGGATCTGGTCAAACTCAAAAAGTGCAAGCCTAATTGCTTCTGTTTTTGTTTTAGCATATCCATCAACAAGCATTTTTTCGACTACCTCTGCAGTATAACCTTTTAGTTCTATATTGATATTAGTCATAATATTACCCTATAATAATATTATAAGGATTTATTATAAATACCTTTCTATCAAAACAAGCATTAAGCAGGCTAGGTCCTGACGGGGGCGAGATTTGAACT
>DUIS01000049.1 GCA_013330215.1 Microcaldota archaeon
TATCATTGGAGTATATAGATTATTTAAATTAGATGCATTACCTTGACGCACCTTTGCGATAAGTTTTGTAGAAAAATCGTTTGAAAGGTATTTGACATCTCCTTTCGATAAATCGGTATTTGAAAGTCCGTCAATAAGTAGATCTAGACTACCTTTTTTCATAATACAGTCAGAATCCATCATCATAAGAAATTTACCTTTAGCTGCCTTACAACCCAGATCTCTTGCTCTTCCTATTCCTTTCTTTTTTATAAAAATTCTTCTAACTGATTTGTTGTTTTTAGATATTTCGTCTAACAATTCTGCGGTTTTTAGATCTGGAGCATTTAGGGCGACAATAATCTCAACTTTGTATTTATTTGAATTTATACAATTTATACACTCTTCTATCTTTGGATCGCTACTGACAGGTATCACTACAGAAACATCAATAACCTTTTTGCGCTTGTCATTCCGAAAGGGCATAATACCTCATCTTTTTATTTCGGACTTTGTAAATAGATTTTTTAGAGTTGTTAAGCGCTTTTCTTTACCTTGTGGATCTTTTAGCTTAGAATCCAAATAGTAAAATCTTATTACCCCTTGACTTGTTCGGTAACGTGGTATTATATGTATATGAAAATGCATTATATCCTGACCTGCCGTTGTGCCTGAGGATGTCAAAATGTTAGAGCCTTCTGCGCCAAAGGTTTTATTTATTTTTATTGAGAGGTGCTTTGCTACTTTATACATATGAGATATTACTTTTTCGGGTGTAGAAAGCATATTTTCGTAATGCTTCATAGGTATCAAAAGTGTATGACCCTTAGTAAGCTCATTGAGATCTAGAACAGCATAACACACGCTATCCTTGTAAAAAACTCTATCCGTTCGTTGTAGTTGGCAAAAGGCACATTTGGATTTACCCATAGCTTAATTCTAGTGCCAAATCTATATATATTTATAGTTTTCCGGGTCAATATCTATATTAATTAAAATGTAGCCCACCGAGCGATTTGTAATAGGCAGGGCATAGGAAAATGATAAAATGTCGGTATTTAAAAAGTATAAATATGGGTCTTTATACTATTGGATGTATGACTATCAGAAGTTCTGGAAACATGTACTAAGTAAACACGATGGTAAATTCCAAATTAATAACCTACAACTAGCTCAAAAACTATTCAAATTGTTAAAAATGGTGCGCGGTACAGTTATAATTGCAGATATCGGTGCAAATATCGGAATGAACTCTCTAAACTTTTCAAAAGATGCAAACCTGATATACGCAATTGAACCACAAACTAAAGTATACAAACAACTTTGTAAAAACATCAAAGCGAACAAAATTACAAATGTAAAAACGTTCAAAATAGCTTTTGGTAAAGATAATGGTGAATCTAAGTTATATATTGGAAAAAACTCAAATGATGGTGAAAACCATATTGCTTTAAAGAGTGAAAAGATAACAGAGCCGATAATTATGAGTAAAATGTCTGATTTCTTTATAGATAAGCCTATAAATTATATAAAAATGGATATTGAAGGTTATGAATATTTTGCTTTGCTTGGCGCAACCGAAATATTTAAAATTTACAAACCTATCATAGTTTTAGAGATAGCTAAAGCAGAAAGTAAGAGATATATTAAGGATATGCCGGAAAAAGTATTCAACTATTTTAAGCATATCGGTTATTACGGGCCTATTGTAAACTCTGGTAGGATCATAAAAAGTTACAAAGTTTCTCCTAGCACATATACTGATTTCTGGTGGTTTCCTGACGATATGTGGAACCGGGGTGAGATTCAGCAAAAAAATAATAATTCTTACTGGAAACCTAAGATTCATCCTTAAAGTTAATTAGGTATCCTATTATTTAAACAGGATCTCTCCGCCCAAATTTCTTGCGACACTATTTAATTCTTCATCAATTTTATAATAATATTGGGTCTTGTATATCTCTTTAAATAAACCGGCTTTCTTTTTTGGTTTGAATTTCTTGATTTCTATGTTCTTTTTAGGTATTGACAAGCTCTTTTTAATATCTGCTATAGATCCATATCTACTTGAATATGGGATATCGGCATAAAACCAAGTTTTGTATCGGTCCTCAAAGAATTTTGAAGCGCTCTTAAGTGTTAGATGGTCTAGATGATTTCCTAATCCCATAGGGAATAATAAAACTTCGATTTCCTGAAATTTATTTAACGTTGTTTTTAACTGAGATACGAGTTTTATTTTCTTAATCCTACGCATAATATAATAATTACTTTCTTTGCGAATAAATGTATCTTCTTCTAAACACGAATCATTAAAACCTAGAAAAAGTGGTAGATAATTTATATTCCTGTGGTAAAGAAAATCTGAAAACCCAAGTTCCTCTCTTATTCTTGTAGAGGTTGCTAAAGACACATGCTTAAAATCTTTATTTTTGTCTTTATGTCCCAAATAGTTTGTAGTGGTAAATACATTAAGTGCAATTATATTGCTGCCTAAATTGCGGCGTATTATTGTCTCGCTTAAAGATAGATAAACATCATCTATATGTGGGGAGACTATACATACGAATTTAGTAACCATAAATTGACCAATTATTTAACTATTCTCTAAGCTTTTAAACTTAGTAGCGTCTCTTAAAAATCCGTCTAAATATAAAAGCGCATCACTCCGCTTTAGGCAATATGAACATTTACCACATGGGTTAACTCCTTCCTTAGGACAAGATCTGGTCATATCAAATGGCACTCCTAGGATGTGTCCAAGAACAGCAACTTGTTTCTTATCAAGATATAATAGCGGGGTGATAATTAACGGAGCATTTTTACCATATTCACGCCTCAATAACATATTTAACGTGCTGAAATGTTTAGGCGAAGCTTGTGGTGTGCTAGAGCCATACCAATCGTTCTTTATTGTGCCTCCTATTATATATCTTGCACCTATCCTAACAGCCAGACTGCCAGCAATGGCATAATATAGTGAATTCGCTTCACCTAGATGAATCACCTCTTCACTTCCCAATCCGGGAGTAAATCTTATCTCTGGATAGTCTATAGAATAACGTTCCAACTCTAACTTCTTGCAAATATCATCAATGGCTTTAGCCTCCATTTTTGATTGGGTTGGGTGCTTATAATCAACAATTGAAACATGTAGGCTAAACTTCTTAGACGCTAAATACAATGCAACAGTTGAATCCATACCTCCAGAAAACAGAACCAACGCTTTGCTATCTGGATGTATATGGTCCCTAATAGCTTTATCTGTTATTCTTTCCTCTAATTTGATAGCCAACAGAGACATCAAATTACCTATATTTTATTATGTTATGTAACAAGTCAGCGACTCTCTTATTCATCACTAATCAGAAATACCTCGAATCATCACTCTATTATATTGGGTGCTCTGCTTATTATATTTTGCTTTTGGCGCTTGCGGCAGCGGATTACTCCTCGTTATTCCCGGTTATTATCACGAGGATCTCCTTGCCTTTGAACATTTTGGGCTTTTCCCTGCATATCTTAAGGAATCCTGCCAGCCCTGCCGCACCGCCCGGCTCTGCCGCGATTCCTGTGGACTTGAGCAGCAACGAGATCGCCTTTGTTATCTCGCTGTCCTTCACCCTTTCCGCAAAGCCCTCAGTGGCCCTTACCGCATTCAATCCCTCAAACCCGAAGGTCGGGTAGCCTACCGCTATCGCATCCGCCCTTGTCTTGGGCCTTACATAGTTCACCCCTCTCTCATTCTCGTATGCCCTTACAATGGGGTCGCATCGGCTTGACTGCACGGCTATAAGCCTGGGTATCCTGCTTATGAGCCCGAGATACTTGAACTCCTTCAGCCCCTTGAATATCGCAGCAAGAAGCGTAGAGTTCCCTACCTGGACTATTATGTAGTCCGGCACCTTGTACCCCATCTGCTCTATCGCCTCGAAGAGGAGGCTCTTCTGCCCCTCCTTCCTGTAATGGTAATCGCCGCACAGGAACACCTCCCTCTTTGCTGCAAAACTTTCAGCTGCATTGAGCGAATCGTTGAAGTCTCCGCCTATCTCCCTTATCGCGGCGCCCTGCACCCTTATCTTGGCTATCTTCTCCTTGTTTGCGCTCTTGCTTATGAAGATTGTGCATTTCATGCCCTCCTCCCTCGCGTACCTCGCAAGTGAGAGTCCCATATTCCCTGTCGAGGCGCAGCAGACCTCGCCGAAGCCGAGCTCCCTCGCCTTGCTTATCTCTACCGAGGAGCCCCTGTCCTTGAATGTCCTTGTCGGGTTTTCGGTCTCTACCTTCAGGTGCAGGCCGTTGCCCTCCCATGCGCCTTTCAGCCTTACGTCCCTGCGCAGCTCAGTGCCGCCCTCGTTCAGGCTCACCAGCCTCTTGTTGACCGGGAAGAATGCGGCATACTTTTTGTGGGTTATCTTTTCCCTCCTGAAATTGCTTTCGAGCCTCAGTCTGCCGTAGTCGTAGCTCACCTCCAGTATCCCGTTGCATATGATGCACCTGAACTCCTGTGCATTCTCGGGGTACTTCGCGCTGCAGTTTGTGCATACAAGCCTGTAGTCAACCGTATGATCACGCATATCAATCTTGCAGCGAAAATTTATATTTGCATGCGTGCCGCAATGGTATCGGCCAAGCTAACGCGATAAGTATATTAATTGAACCGATTAATTATCCTAGATATTCTCACAGGTGAATTCATGGACAAAAGCGCAAAATACGAGGTAAAGGATCTGCGCCTTGCAGACCAGGGAATGCTGAATATAGAGCTTGCTGAGCAGCAGATGACCATAGTGCTCAGGATAAGGGAAAGGTTCAGGAAGGAGAAGCCTTTCAAGGGGCTCAGGATAGGAATGGCGCTTCACCTCACAAAGGAGACGGCTGTGCTGGTGAGGACGCTTGTTGCCGGAGGAGCCGAGGTCTCGATAGCAAGCTGCAACCCGCTCTCCACCCAGGACGATGTGGCTGCAGCTCTCGCAAAGGAGGGCGTGAGCGTCTTCGGCTACAAGGGAGAGGACGTCAAGAAGTATTACGAATTCATAGACAGGGTCATCGCCGCAAAGCCTCAGATAACGATAGATGACGGCTGCGACCTTGTCACAAGGATACACAAGGATTATCCCGCGCAATTGAGCGGGATCATGGGCGGATGCGAGGAGACAACCACCGGGGTCATAAGGCTCAGGGCAATGGAGCGGGAGAGCAAGCTCAGGTACCCTGTTGTCGCTGTCAACGACAACAAGACAAAGCACCTGCTTGACAATTATTACGGCACCGGCCAGTCCACGCTCGACGGCATAGTGAGGGCGACCAACACCCTCTTTGCGGGGAAGGTCTTCGTTGTTGCCGGATACGGGAGCTGCGGGAAGGGGCTCTCGCTGCGCGCAAGGGGCATGGGAGCGAACGTGATCGTGACTGAGGTGGACGAGTTCAAGGGGCTGCAGGCTGTGCTTGACGGCTTCAGGGTCATGCCGATGGCAGAGGCAGCCAAAGTTGGGGACATATTCTGCTCAGTAACCGGGGACATCAACGTGATAGACATCCACCACATAAAGGCGATGAAGAGCGGGGCGATACTGGCGAACTCCGGTCATTTTGACGCGGAGATAAACATGAAGGCGCTGAACAAAAGCTACAAGAAGAGAAGGATGCGCGAGTCGCTTGAAGAATACGACGTTGACGGCAAGAAGATATACGTCTGCGCTGAGGGCAGGCTGGTGAACCTAGCCGCAGCGGAAGGACATCCCAGCCAGGTCATGGCAACCAGCTTTGCAGGGCAGGCGCTGGCATGCGAGTACATAGCGTGCAACAGATCAAGGCTCAAGGCCGGCGTGATCATGCTGCCGGAAAGCCTGGATAACGAGATAGCGAAGCTTCAGCTAGAGGCGCTGGGGGTAAGGGTAGACAGGCTCACCAAGGAGCAGATCGAGTACCTTTCCGGCTGGGGCGAGGGCACATAAGGCCTCTTCCTACCTTTTGCTGCGCAGCCTTCAAATTACGCCAGGGGGAGCCATTAATAAAGATATTGCCAATATTATAATTGGTTGAATGAAGAGGGCCAGGGATAGGTTTTTTACAACACAGCGGATATTCGCGCTGTTCCTAATGATAACAGCGGCAGTACAGATACTGAATTCGGTATCGGCTGCGCAATGGAAGGACCAGGTAAGCACAATACTGCAGACAAGGCACCCCTACTTCTCTGATACGGTATCGGATACCGCATCGGCAATCAGCGCATTATGGTGGTGCATTATCTTCTTCGGCTCACTGCTTTTGTTTATTGACAAGAATCTGCTGACCTTCTTTGATAAAGGTTTTAAGGAAAAGAGATAATCGGAAAACGAAGATTAAACCCAAAGTTGCGATAACAACCATAGTTATCGCAACAAGTACTTAGCAGTTACTAGGTTTTCATTATCTTTCTCCCTGCTGGCCGGTTTTTGACCATGCGGGGGTGCTGCTTCTTCTTGCCTTTCCCGTATTTCGCTGCGCGCTTTTTAGCCGCTGTCATCCGGCCTCCTCTGCTTATTTTTGCCATATTTCCACCGATTAAACATAAATCAGAGTGCGGGTATTGAGATCCCGATCAATTTCAGGATTATTATGACTGCCACCGCAGGCAATCCGAATATCGCAACCACGATGATCGTAAGCAGATTGTACACTATCCCGAGGCTGAAGATGGTATTCATCAGGTATATGGCGATGAGGCCGAGGATGCTGTTTAGTATGAGGCCGAGTATCAGCTTCCCAAGTTTGAGTATGACGAACAGAACAACCAGGATTGCGGCTATGACCACTATCTCTGACGCGACAGGACCTAAGGAACCCACAGCTATAGCCAGTAACATGATAACACACTAGTTTTTCTTGGCGCCATTGCCGCTGTTTACACTGCTGATACTATCTACACCCAGCAGGTTCAATATTATCAGAATAGCCACTGCAAGCAGCCCGAATATCGCGACAAAGACAAGCACAAGAAGGTCATACCTTATGCCCAGGCCGAAGATGGCATTTACCAGGAATATTACGATAAACCCGACTATGGTATTGATCAGGAGCGCGTACAATAGGCCTCCGGTGCGCGGCAGAACGTAGAGAAGTATCAATACTATCAGTATCAGGGTTAACAATAACCCTATCCCGTGTCCTGCTTTTATTGCCATGCAATCATTTATTGACCCTGATGTACTAGCGTACCCTTGTGTACGTTAGTTTTCCGGAAAGGTAGTACGCTGAATAGTAAGCCAAAGCGGCTGCCGTGTTCCTTGTGACGGCTGCCCTTGCGAATAGCATGAATTCTGAATGCGGGAGCGTCACTGCATAGGTAGGCGAGATTCCTGTGTTTACTATGCCATTCAGTATTGAGAGGTTATCGTTTGCCCCATTCCAGCTGATTGTAAGCTGCCCTATAGTGACGTTTGCCGAGTTCACATCAGTAACCTGTACCGACCAGCTCTTGCTTACAGGTAGATTGTAATTCGGTGCATTGGCAAGGTAAAAAGCGGTGAGGTTCTGGTTGTTATTCTGCAGTGCAGAAAGCTGGCTAGCGAACTGGCTTTGCTGCTGCGGCAGGGTTAGTGTTTGATTCATTAAGAAATAGGCTAGCACGCCCAATAATATTAGGAGAATGATTATACCTGCTATGACGCCCCCATTGCCTTTCTTTTTAGGTCGGGGTGCTGAATTATTCCTTCTTCTATTTGCAGTCGTTGTTCTGGTAGTTGTGGTTGTGGTTGCCGGATTCCTTTTGTTGTCTGTGGTTGTCTTGGTAGTTGTAGTTTCTTGTTTTGCCATATATCCACCATTTATAT
>DUIS01000098.1:0-4766 GCA_013330215.1 Microcaldota archaeon
GCTATTATCAATATTGCCCAGCCATAGGTCATTAGGTACTCCATGGCGCTTTGGGCCTTTCTGGTCGTCATATTCGATTTACCCGTTTTAATCATAGTGTAAAGGTCGCTTATAAATAATAGATGGATAGATTTAAGTGCGTTACCTTTTTATTAGGCGATACCTAAAGGTTGAGCCGTCCGCTCATGCAGCCTTTAGGTTAAGCGCCCCAACTTCGGTATATGCTGAGTGTATCTGGAGGGATCCTGCAGAATAATAGTAGAAGGTATAGTAGGCGTATATTGAACCTGATATCGGCGTTCCGGCATTGACAGGGCCGGTCGCGGAAAGATAGAGATACGCCTGCCCTATTCCGCTTGGCAGCCCGCCGCTTCCTGTTAATATCGCGTTTGCCTGCGGCGAGTAGAACGATACTGCAGGAAGCCCGGCAACAAAGGCTGTGCCTGCAGGCACAAATACAAAATTTGCGGTCAGCCAGTTGCTTCCTGTGTTCTGGCCAAGCGTGGCTATTATGTTGCCCGTAGTGTGGTCGTACAATGCGCCCCTGCAGAGGTAGCCGGAAACTGCTATGCACCCGTTGGCGTTGAGGCTGCTGCCATTGAATACGCCCAGGCTGACTAGGATGGATAATGTTACCGCTATCATCAATAGCGCCCAGCCGTACGTGGCAAGGTACTCCATGGCGCCCTGGGCCTTCCACATTGGGGGCGTCTTTGGCATTATCCACACCTTCCTGCCTCTAAAAAGGTGGAGTAGAAATAAAAAAGAAAGAGAAAGAAAAAGAAACCGTCTGCTCATGAAGCCTTTACGTTGATGGTTGCAATTTGCGCATACTGGGGTGTTGTTGGACTGGCCGATGTGGTAAACTGTACCCATATTGCGCCTGTTGCGGCCGAACCAACAACTACAGCAGTTCCAGCAGTGACGCCGGGAACGTTGGCCGGGAGCGTAACCGAGACTGTGTACCCTGATGGGAATGCGGTCGAGCCATACGCCGTGTTGCCAAGCAGTGCGGTGAGATATGGGTATGTCATGGTAACAGGAAGGCCTGTTGTAGAGCTTATCACTGTGCCCTGCGGCACAAACAGGAAGTTTGCACTTGACCAGGCAGTGCCAGTGTTCTGACCCAGAGTCACCAAGACGTTACCGTTTGTGTGCTGGTATATCGGGGTCTGGCATAGGTATCCTGAACCTGCTATGCATGCGGTTCCTAATATGCTGTTTCCGCTAAATACCCCTAGGGAGAATAGTGCGCCAAGCACTACAGCTATTATCAATATTGCCCAGCCATAGGTCATTAGATATTCCATGGCGCTTTGGGCCTTGTGTCTTTTCATGTTCTTGTAAGGTTTTAACATACTTACACCTCTGATACATATACATACGACACATTTAAAAGCCTTGCTATAAAACAGAGGACAGTGTCGCATGTGCTGTCTTTTAGGATACCAGTTGCGGAGTAATGGAATTTATATGTTCCCTACCATCTTATACAGTCCTGTTTGTTATGTAGAAGTGAGCACATGGAAGACCTGAACCCCTTTAGGATAGCGCAAAAACAGCTTGATGAGACGGCTGCGATAATGAAGCTTGACGCCCAAGCGCATGCGATACTTCGGGAACCCATGGAGTCCCTTACGGTCAACATTCCAGTGCGCATGAGGAACGGCTCGACGAAGGTTTTCACAGGCTTCCGCGTGCATTACAACAACGCGAGGGGGCCCTGCAAGGGCGGAATAAGGTTCCATCCCGAGGAGAACCTCGACACCGTGAAGGCACTCTCCGCATGGATGACATGGAAGTGCGCGCTGGCCGACATACCTCTTGGAGGAGGGAAGGGCGGCATAATATGCGACACGAAGAAGCTGAACGACTTCGAGCTGGAGAACCTCACCAGGGCGTACGTGAGGGCGATATACAAGTTCATAGGGCCTGAGATAGACATATCGGCGCCGGACGTCTACACCACGCCCCAGATAATGGCGTGGATAGTGGACGAGTACAGCAAGATCGCAGGGCACAACAGCTTCGGAGCTGTGACAGGGAAGCCTCTTGAGGTGTGGGGCTCGCAGGGAAGGGGCGATGCTACTGCAGTCGGAGGCATGTACGTGCTCAGGGAGGCTGCCAAGTACAGGAAGCTGAACCTCAAGAACGCGAGAATAGCAGTGCAGGGATTCGGCAACGTGGGCGGCTATGCGGTAGAGCTTGCAGGGAAGTTCTTCGGCTCCAAGATAGTAGCGGTAAGCGATTCCGAGGGCGGCGTATACGACAAGAAAGGGCTCGACTACAAGAAGCTTGTTGATGTCAAGAAAAACAAGGGCAAGCTGCAGGCATATCCTGGCGCGGAGAAGATAAGCAACGCGCAGTTGCTCGAATTGGATGTTGACGTGCTGATACCGGCAGCTATGGAGGACCAGATAACAGGTAAGAACGCAGACAACATAAAGACGAGGATACTGCTCGAGATGGCCAACGGGCCAGTGACGCCCGATGCAGACAAGATACTCGCACAGCACAAAATCTTCGGGCTGCCAGACTTCCTTGTGAATTCGGGGGGAGTCGTAGTATCCTACTTCGAGTGGCTGCAGAACCAGAGCGGATACTACTGGGAGGCTGACGAGGTGTACAAGAGGCTTGACAAGATAATGACAAGGTCTTTCAAGGACGTCATGGCAAAGCAGGAGGAATATTCGAAGGACGGCACAAGGATAAGCACCCGCACGGCGGCATACGCGATCGCGGTCGACAGGGTAGCTAAGGCGATGAAGTACAGGGGATGGTACTAGTCGTTAGGCCCGCGCTCTGGCGCCTCGCTCTTTGGCTCTTTCGCCAGCACTCTCCTTATCTGCGCCATCCGTGCGGCAGGATATGTGCCAGCGGTACTCTGCTTCTCTATGATTGAGAACAACTGCTTTAGTTGCGGGTATTTAGGAAGCAGATCGCTTACTATTAGGATTCTATAATCCGCATATCTCTCTTCGAGAATTGTTTTTACCACTTTGTAATCCGGAGCCCCGTAATAAACAGAGCCGCCCCAGAGCCATATGTTTTTGGCGTCGCTTTCTATTAGAATCCACCCTCCGCCTAGTATCTCTACCTTTGGCTCTATCTTGAGGTCGCGCTTAATGACGTAATCCAGTTCCTCTTTTAGAAGCTTGTGAGTAGGTGTGCCAACAACGTGGTTGTTGCCCCTTATCACGATGCGCTCCTCCTCCCCGTGTACAATCTTTGCAAGTACGAATTTCATAGGGCAGCCCGGATTAGACTCGATCAGCGCCACAGTAGGTATGGCTGAAAGCACTTTTCCCCCATTATTCTTTTGCGCGAACATCTCTTACCGCCCGACTTTCTTTCCCGGACACGCTTGCCCGTCCATAGATGTGTCGGCAGACTAATATAATAATATTGCAGTTATCATATTAGATTCGGGGGAGTTGATGGAGGACGCTGGAAAGCTGATTGTTATAGAGGGCACTGACGGTTCGGGCAAGGCGACCCAGTCGCAAAGGCTGCTGAGCCGCCTGGAGAAGGAGGGGTTCCTTACGGCATATTCCGATTTCCCGCGGTATGGGGAGAAGAGCGCCGGCATGGTGGAGAATTACCTGAACGGGAAATACGGCTCCTCGGCGAATGACGTCGACCCCAAAGTCGCTTCGATATTTTACGCGATAGACAGGTATGACGCCTCCTTTGAGATAAGGAAGAATCTGGGCGAGGGGCGGATCGTCGTCTGCAACAGGTATGTCTCGACAAACATGGGGCACCAGGGCGGCAAGATAGACGACAAAGTAAGGCGCAAGGAGTACATAGACTGGCTCGAGGATCTCGAGTACAATCTCTTTAGGATACCGAGGCCGGACCTGACCCTATTCCTGTATGTGCCCTACCTGATCGCGCAGAAGCTCGTGGACAACAAGGCGAAAAGGGAGTATATCGGCGACAGGAAGAGGGACATACACGAGGCTGACAGCGAGCACCTCAGAAAGGCGCAGCTCGCCTACCTGGATGTGGCAAAGGAAAAGGGCTGGAAGATAATTGACTGCACGCAAGGAGAGGAACTCCTCTCGATAGATGAAGTCCACGAGAGGGTATGGGAGGAGGTCAGGGAGTTTCTGGGCAATAAGCAATAGAGGGAATTAATTTTTGGCGGCGAATTTAGCCACTTCCCTTCCTAATTTTCCCTTTAGAAGTATCTTGAGCCACGCGGTATAGTCCTTTCCGTTCCTTTTTGCGTCCGCCTTCAGCTCCTTTATCCCCATCCATTTCCAATCATTTACCTCTTTCGGGTCCGGCCTTGGCCTTTTGCCGTATCTTCCGAAAAGCACATGATCGAACTCGCGCTCTGTTAAGCCGTTCCCTACGCCTGCCTTGTAGATGAAGCTGAATGCCTCGTTTAGCTTGCAGTCAAATCCCATCTCCTCCCTCAACCGCCTGTGCGCGGCATCTAGCACGCTCTCGCCCTCGAAGGGGTGGGAGCAGCAGGTATTAGACCACAGTCCCTTGGAGTGGTATTTTGTGTATGCCCTCCGCTGCAGCATAACCTCACCCTTAGGATTGAATACAAATACCGATATCGCCCTGTGGAGCCTGCCGCCGTTTTTGTGCGCCCTCAGCTTTTCTTCTAGGCCTACCTCATTGTCCTTCCTGTCCACAAGTATTATCTTTTCCATCCTTATTCGTTCTCGTGCTTTATGAGCTTGACAACGCCCGGCTTCGGCCTGTAGAGCTCGCCTATGCGCTCAAGCTCGTTTATGTACTTGTTCACG
>DUIS01000098.1:4834-7259 GCA_013330215.1 Microcaldota archaeon
GCACGGTGCTCTCGTCGGTGCCCTCCTTCGCCGCTTCCTCTATGACGCGCTGCACGCGCGCTACGCCCTCGCTCTCCTCGAGCTTCCTTATCGTAGCTGTGATCGAGTTTATCCTGTCCACCTTCTCCCTCGGCATTCCCGTTAGTATCGTGTCTATGTCCCTCCTTCCGCCCCTGTCTACCGCGAGCGTCTTGAGCATGTACTCGCTGAGGGCTATGGCGCGCTCCGCGTCAGAGAGCTCCACTATCTTGGAGAGGCGCGCCTTCGCGCTCGCCTCGGCCATCCTCACAAGTCCCTCTATCTGCCTCGGAGTTATCGCGACAGCGCCGCTCTTCGAGCCAAGCTGCCTTAATTCTATGTAGTATTCCTGTATCCTGTTTGATGCATCTTCGCTGAGCCTCGGCGATACGCTCTTCCTCGCATAGGCTATGTAGCGCCTGAGCAGCTCGCCGTTTATGGGCGGCAGCTCCACCTGCTCGTACTGCTTCATCTCGGCGATCTGTGCGCCGGCGGCATAGTGCTGCATGAGTATGTGCCTTGCTATGTTCTTGTCCTGCTCGACGTCCATCGTGTCCTTTATCGGGAATATCAGGTCGAACCTTGAGAGGAGCGTCGTAGGTATGTCGAACTGCTCTGCCGGGTATGCGTTCTGGTCGAACCTCCCGTACTTAGGGTTTGCGGCCGCAAGCACAGCCGCCTTTGCAGTGAACGTTGCGACTATGCCCGCCTTTGCAACGCTTATCGTCTGCGATTCCAGCGCCTCGTGGAGCGCGGCCCTGTCGTCATCGCTTATCTTGTCGAACTCGTCTATCGAAACAATTCCGCCGGATCCGAGCACCATCGCACCCGCACGCAGCGTCCAGCCGCCTTCGGAGAACTCGTCGCGTTCTGCGACAGCAGTCATTCCGCCTCCGGTTACGGACTTGCCGCTTACGTATATGCCCTTTGGCACAAGCCTTGAGACCGCCTGGAGTATCCTGGTCTTCGCGCTTCCCGGATCACCAATCAGCAGTATGTGCATGTCGCCCCTTATCGCGCCTCCGTCGACGAGCAGCTTTCCCGGCGTTCCGCCGAACAGCTGCAACGCAACCGCCTGCTTTATCTCGTCGTAGCCGTATATCGATGGCACTATTGACTTGGTGATGCGGTCGAATATGTCGGGGCTCTTCGATATCTCGACGATCTCCCTCTCCTGCTCCTCCGATATGGATATGTCTATGAATTCGCGCTGCTTCGGGTTTATCGAGACGGTGTCTAGGAACATCGTGTAGAGGTTCTTCTCCGCCTTGCCCCTCAGGTTCCTCCTCTGCCTTATGCGCAGCACGCCCGTTAACTCAATCCTGTCTCCCGGCACAACCGTGTTAACAAGGTCGTCCTCAAGCCAGACCTCGAGCTGCCATGTGGGCGTGTTGCCGCGGAGCCTCTCAAGCGGATCCTGCACAGCTATCTTCTGCAGGTTTATGAACTGCGAGTCCTTTATGTCGGCCTTGAGCGAGCGCCTCTTGCACTGCGGGCATAGTTCAGGCACGTCGTCCTTGTCTATCCTGAACTTCTGGGTGTAGTCGCAGTATGTGCACTTGTATATTCCGATCTTGACCTTGGGGTTTATCTCCGACCTCTTCACCACTAGGCTGTCAAGCATTATCATCTTTCCTATGTACGCCGCGCCTACGTCCTGCACCAGCGGGTTGTTGAACGTCTGGCCGTAGAACCTCACATGGGGCTCCTTGTCCTTCAGCTCTATGTCCATCAGCTTTTCCCTTAGCGCTATGGTGGCTGCGTCGAGCAGTATGTCCGGATTCTCGACCAGCTCGCTCGCGAGCTCGGGATCGAACCTGCTAAGCTCCTTTACGTCAACGAGAAGGCTCCTCTTGTCCGGGAAGGTGGTCACTATCTCGGAAATCCCATCCTTGCAAAAGGCGTCGAAGAAATCGCTGAACTTGAGCTTGAACGAATCCAGCATCGCGTCAGACATAAGAGCACCCCCTGCCTCACAGATATATAGGCGAATCAGGAATATAAGCCTTTCAATGAGGGTTAGGAGTTGCGCAGATAACTAATAAATAGGTGGGTTAATAGAAATATTACAGGAACTATCCCGGCTTGGTTTTTGTAAGTAAGCACTTGGTGTTATAATAAGAACAATAGTCACCTCCGCGTTGCCCTATACCTATGCGATACCGCATCTGGGTAATTTCGTAGGGTCCGTGCTGCCCGCGGATGTGTACTTCAAATTCCTCAAGATGAAGAAGGAGGACGCGATATTCATCTGCGGCTCAGACCAGCACGGCACGCCGATAGAATTGCGCGCGATAAAGGAGGGCATAACCCCCGAAAAGCTTGCGGAGGACATGCACGCGAGGATAATGCGGCTGTTCGGGGATTTCGGGTGCACCTTCACCTATTACGGAAAGACGCACACGGA
>DUIS01000045.1:0-3317 GCA_013330215.1 Microcaldota archaeon
CCGCATACCAGCCGGTATGGTTGAAGAACCTTACCACAACGCCGCTTGTAGTGCTAGACACGCAGGCAAGCCCGGGAAGCAACCTGATCCTGATAGGAAGCGGTTACGTAAACGCTCTGTCGCAACAGGTCCAGAACTCATACAACGTATCTATAACACCGTCGACGGCAAACCCAGTAGTGCAGGCAGAAGGCAACAACAAGATACTTGTGGCTGGATACACGGCAGCACAGACAGTCCAGGCAGGAAACAGCTTCATACAGCAGCTCTATGCGCAGGCGCACTAAACTTTCAGTGAAAGTTTAATCAAAGGCTAGGAAGGCTCGTTTGAGCCTTCGTTTATTTTATTTGTCCGCCATCCAAGCCGCAGGAATTCTGCCACGTAATCCACGCAAAAGTGAATACCGTCGTCATAATACTGTGCCATTCAGCATATTTATAAACCTTGCCATATAATATTTAGTGTCAGTTGTTTTGGTGCGGCAGTGAGGAACCTATACGCTTTTGCTGTAATCCTGCTTGTTGCAATGCCTATGCTCGCCAGTGCGCAGAGCCTCAACCTAACGCAGTCTGCACTCAGCCTGAGCAGCTTCTCCCCTCCTGCAAATTCGGGGCTTACCACATACCTGTCAAACTATATCCCCAACATCACGATAAGCGGCTCAACATTTTTCGGCAACCAGGTCCTGAACGGCAACAGCTACGTGATAATGAAGCTTCCCGGGAGCAACAACTACATAGTGATAGCCAATCAGAGCTCCAAGTACTCAATCATTACAAACACAAGCACTATACAGGGCGTGCTAACCCCATTCCTTGTAGTCAACTACCGGCCCAGCGCGGCGACAATAAGCTACCTGAACTCCACTATGAGTGCCTATGAGGCATACGGCAGCGCCAACCTTACCAACTGCCTCCAGGCGACAGGCATATACAACCCCATGACCAAGACATCATATGTATGCAACGCGACCATAACCTCAACAACGATAACAAATTGCCTGCAGAACACCTGCGATACAGTGCCCATATGCGGCGGCCACCTGAGATCTCCAGCACAGTCGGAGTTGCAGGCATTCGGCACTCCAAGCCCGTTCTCAAACGGCGTACAGAACCTCTCGGTAATAAACTATGTGCTATCAAACGATTACCACTCATATTTCTTGCTGCTCTCGAAGATAAATGTGACCAATGCGGGCACAACAATAAGCCAGTTATCGTCGATAGCCGCTAACATATCCGCGATAGCAGGCAGCATCAACGCAAACCCCGTATTCCCACCACCTCCAAATGCGACGATACTTGCATGCAACCAGAACCTCCCTCCAACCGACCAGCCGCCAAACTGCATAGCGAATTACGCCCAATACTGCCAGCCAATCCCCTTCAATTCCATTGCGATGAGCCGCATAACTTCAACACTCTCTGGGATAAAGGCAAACCTACCAACAACTGCCGCGCTTGCATCGATAAGCGCCAATTCATCGATTACCGCAAGGCAGTATATGGCGCTTTCGGCCCAGACCCAGAACGGCGCGGGCTTCACAGCGCTGATAAACAGCTACTATCCGCAGTACAACTCGACAGTGATGAAGGCTAGCGCTCTCCTTCTGAAGTACAACAACATAACGCTCAACTCCTCGGTGCAGGTGCTCAAGACCGAGTTCCATGCGATAAAGACCCTTGGGGTCAACCAGAGCATAGGCGTGGCCAACACGATACTCGGCTCGCTCTTAGCCAATACGACAAGGATATACGCCAACGCCAGCGCATCCTACGCGCAGGTCTACGGGATATCGCAGAACAACAGCGAGGCGATAATAGCGGACCAGCTCAGCTACCAGGAAGTGCCATCTAAGCTCGCAATGCTGGCTAACAAGCAGCAGACGATAAACATGCAGCTCAACTCTCAGATAGGTTCCAACGACATACCGGGACTTGTGAACTCGGCGCAGAGCATAAGGGTGCAGTCTGCGGTCTTCGTGGCGCCGCTGACGATAGGCTACATGATAAAGACGCTCGACGCGCCCTTCATAGGCTCGCTCCTCGCAGGCTCCTCAAGCCCCGCGCCACAGCTGATCTCCACTGCGCCGCTCTATGCGGCAGTTGAATCGCTCATAATAGGGGTGCTCCTCATAATCGTCATATTCATAATCACCTACATAAGGGTGATAAGGAAGGGCAAGCTTAAGGGCAACAAGAAGAAGCAGAGGACATGGACCATAATCTTCGTCGTGCTGGTAGCGCTTGTGCTGATATACACCTACGCCACCTATGCATACGCATCGAACGCCAACATCTTCCTCCCGTTCAACTACTACGTCAACACCATGAAGGCGAGCGCCAGCGCATACATAGCGCTCAACGGCAGCGCAGCCAGCAACCCATCGATACTCTCGTGTGCCAACGCAACGCAGGGCTACCTCGCAAGCGCGGGCAAGAGCGTGCAGCTTGTGAAGCTGACCAACTATTCCTGCATCGCAGGGGGCAATATCGGGCTTAGCTGCTACAACGACATGCTGGGCTCTGGCAAGCCCGTGATATTCATGAGCCAGGCGCAGCAGGACCAGATAGTCTACAAAGGGCTCTACGGCACGGTGCTCTATGCGAGCGGGAACGCGAGTTCGGGAAGCTCATGCCTGCTGGGCACTCTTTTCAAGAACTGAACCGGACATCCGATAAACCTGAACATATAGAGGGCAAAAGGGCATAACTTTAATATACAAACCATATTGAGCTGCATGGACAAAGACAAAAACAAAGCCAAATTCGGCATTACGGTCAGATTAGGCACAGCTGTCTACAGGTATTGGATCTCCGGAGTGCACCAAAAGGAACTGACCTTCCACAGTGCAACAAGCCAGGCGATAACCAGATGCCTTGGTCTTGTTGACAGATACTTTCCGGGCTGGGCTTTCGGAGTGGAGCAGAACATACTGCTGTCAGAACTCTCCTCCAAGATATCCAATCTAAAGCCGAACAGCGTAGAGATCGTAAGATCCTCAAGGCGGCTAAAGTTCTTCTTTAATAACGAGGAGCAGAAAAGGTTCACTCTGGAGCTCATTAACGACATATTGATAAAAGAGGCATACAAGCCCCTGGATGTAAAGGGCAGGGACGTGGTGGACGTGGGCGCCGCGATCGGCGATACATCGATCTATTTCGCACTTAAAGGGGCAAGGCGCGTATATGCCTATGAGCCCCAGCCGCAACACTTCTGGATGGCACAAAAGAACACAAAGTACAACGGATTCTCGAATAGGATAAAAGTCTACAAAAAGGCGGTCTGCATAAAGACGGATAAGGGCTGCATATCA
>DUIS01000045.1:3387-6663 GCA_013330215.1 Microcaldota archaeon
GCGACGATATCGTGAAGGGGCACAACATAAAGGACGGCAGCCTGAAAGTGGACTGCGACGGGTGCGAATATAACATAATACTCAAGAGCAGCAACAAAACCTTATTAGCATTTAAGGATATCATATTAGAGTACAGCGCCGTAGGCGGGTACAACGGAAGCCCAGGGCCTTTAATCAGCAGGCTCAACGGCTTGGGGTACAGAACTGAGGACAGGCCGCACCGGGGGCAGAAAATGGGGATACTGTTTGCAACCAAGGACGAGCATCCCGGAGAACGGTAACGACGGTATAAGCTTAAGGATGTAAAGGATGCCATAAAAAGAGGTGAAAGAATGCCGAAAGATAAAACAAAAGCGCCATCAAAAGAGCAGAAAAAGCCCGCACAGAAGGCAGTCGGGGAAAGCAGAAGCGGCGCAAAGGCGGGCATGCTGAAGTATGCGGCGGCGATAATAATCGTGGTAGTGATAATAGGCGCGGCGATATTCGCCGGATTGTACGCAAGCCAGAACCAGGAGGGCAGCTTCGACGCGTTCAAGGCGAACTTCAATTCCGCGCAGAGGGTCGCGATAGTAGTCACGGCATACAACGGCACGGTCCTGAGCGGCACCGTGGGGTGCGCCACAGCGATAATACTCCAGATAGCCTCGAACCCGAATGCGCACAGGAACACCAGCACCATAGACTTCGGCATAATAAACCAGAGCTCATGCCTCGAGGCGAAGGGCCTCCTGGGCAACGGCCCGAACCCGAACTACACGACTACAAGCGTGCAGAACTGCGTAAACCTAACCACTAGCGAGCCGGCGATATACATCAACTACAGCGCAACCATGAACAACACAGTGATAAAGCCCAGGCTTCTCTACATAGTCGGGACCTCGACATTCCTGAGGCAGTGCGGCATAGCCGCGGAGATAAGCTGAACTTCTTGGGAAGAAGTTCAATCAAGAACATCAAGAAGGAATGCATACGTTCTACAATAAGCACATAATCGGATATGTACATATTTCTGCTTCTTAAAAGCCCCGCCGGCGAAAGTCGTGCGTCAAGAAGTAACAAAGGTTTATATATTAGTTAGTACATATATGTTACTAATTAGTAAATAAAGTTGATTGAAATGGCAAAAATGGTTATGGTACAGAGACTTAGATATGCACCAACGCTCAATACGGTTATTATGGTGGAAAATGCGATAAAAAATTCTAGGAATTCCCTAATAACCATACCGGAGATAAAAAGGGCATTACCAAGGCAGGTAAACCACACAAAGCTTAAGATAATACTCGAGTACCTCGAGGAGAGCAATAAGATAGCCGTTACGATGAAGGGCATAACCTGGATACACAATGCAAACCCCAACCTAAAAAGGGCCATTGAGAGGGGAATGGAAATATGAAGCCCGTAAGAGTAATACTCTCAGAAGATGCAAAGGAGGTTTATGAATATCTTAACAATAGGGCGTCTGATTCTAAAATAGAGAGGAGCATACTGCGATCGGTTAACAGCAAGATAGAACTGATAAAGATGAACACACATTATGGCGACCCAGTGCCAAAAGAACTAATTCCCAATGAATACAAGGTAGAGTATGAGATAACAAACCTATTTCATGTTGAATTATCTAATTTCTGGAGAATGTTGTATACCTTAACAAATGATGAAAAAGAGGTCGAAATAATCGCATTCGTACTAGACATTATAGACTATGAGGCCTACAACAAGAAGTTTAAGTATAAAGGGCATTAAAGAACAGAGGGCATGTTCTATGTTTGACGCAAAATACATAACGGAAAGGATAAGGCCCATTCCCGACTATCCGAAGAAGGGAATACTCTTCAGGGACATAACCCCTTTACTAAAGGATCCGAAGGGATTCGGGATGTGCATAGACGAGCTTGCCGCAAGGCTGGAGGGGAAACGCGTAGACTACGTGGTGGGCATAGAGGCAAGGGGCTTCATAATAGCGCCACTGCTAGCATATAAGATGGGCAAGGGCTTCGTACCCATAAGGAAGAAGGGGAAGCTGCCAGGCGCAACCATAAGCAAGGAATACGAAAAGGAGTACGGGAGGGACGCGATGGAGATGCACAGGGACGCGCTTGAGAGGGGCAGCAGCGTAGTGATAATAGATGATTTGCTCGCAACCGGAGACACAGCAAGGGCGGCGGCGGAGCTCGTAAGCGAGCTTGGCGCGAAAGTTTCAGCAATAGCATTCATCATCGAGTTATCGGAGCTCAGGGGGAGGGAAAGATTAAAGGGTTACGATGTAATCTCCCTAGTAAAGTACTGATGGCAGCCTCTGCGGAATGATAATGCTTATATAGTGGGAAAGCCGCAGCAAAGCATTATATAGTGGGAAAGCCGTAATATACTTACAAGGTGTAAAAATGCCAAGTGGTGTACTTCATCAGCAGGGATCTTATTCATTGTCCTTGATTCAAAATCAAGGCTAGTCCTACCAATTGAGATCAGGGAAGCACTCGGCATAGCTAAAAACAGTAGGGTCAGGCTCGCCATTCTCTCGGCAGAAAGATCAAGGATAGTCGTAGCTTTCTCCAACCCTGGTGCTGGGGCCGCCGCCAAAGTTGTGCGGTACTCGAAAAATATAAGTTATACTAATGTAAGGTGATTTCTTGGAACACAAAAACCAAACCCAAAAGAAGTAATAGACACTTCTGTAGCTATACAGAAAATCTTGAGGAAAGCTCCGGAGGGACTCCAGGTCAGGCCGTACAGGGCTGAAGACTTCCGGTCCTTCTATCAATTGTACGCGAAGGTATTCGCAGAGCCCCCATGGAATGAGAACTGGACGGAAGCGGCTGTCAGGAAGGAGGTGCTGGGATACGAAGACAAGAAGAACCTAAACTTCCTTCTGGCAACACTGCCCCGAAACGGTTCCAAAAACCCGCTTGTCGGGTTCAGCGTCGCCTATGAAACCCAGCCCGAAGCGTTTCCGCCCAGGCTGACCAGGCTTTTGGCGCAGTTCCGGATGCCTATTGTATACGGCGATGAGCTCGCAGTGGATAGCGAATTCAGGGGCCTAGGGATAGGCAGCATGCTGATGGGGCGCAGGTTCAGCAGCTTCGAGGATTCGCCCAGGGAGGGCATCATATTTGTCGGCAGGACCGACATAAACAGCAAGATGGTACCGCTGTATGAAAGATTGGGGTATGAAAACTCCGCGATTAACGACCCCGAATATAACAGCAGGTACTATTTTATAAAGAGGGCGTGAAATATTGCTAAGTGGTTGCTTGGACAAAAACCTGGTGAATA
>DUIS01000066.1:0-4916 GCA_013330215.1 Microcaldota archaeon
GTTATGTAGGTAGGCGCGCCCTCGTACACATCAGGCACCCAGAGGTTGAATGGGAAGAGTGCGGAATCGAACCCGAATGCCACCACAAGAAGCGCGAGCGCTGCAAGTGCAAAGTACGCGCCGCTTATGCCAGAGTTCGGCATCACTGCCGTGAGCGCAAGTTGTGGGCTGTATGGCAACAGCATTGCAAGCGCGAACGAGAAGAGCGAGATGGAGATAGAGCTCATTATGAAGAACTTGACCGCCGCCTCGACCCTGTGCCTTCCCTCGAACAGTATCATGAACGAGGTGGTTATGGCAACCAGCTCAAGGCCCAGGAATATCGACAGAATAGAGTTTGCCATTGCCACTACCAGGAGGCCGACCATTGAGAATGAAAGTAGAAGCGACAGGTTGAGGTAGTCCTTCGAGTACGCATAGGCGAGAATGTTCACAAGCATCATGGCGATCGAGAAGAGAAGCGCAAAAAGCAGTGAGAATGCATAGACATGGAAGATGCCGAGTATCTGCACGTCATAGTTAGCCGCAATCATGTATGCCGATGAGATTAGTATCAATGCGAACAGCACTGTGCTTGCGACAGCCTCTGCCTTCCTGCTCTTCAGGAATATGCATGCCAGTGCACTTATGACCAGCGCGGCTAGTGATGCGGGAACCAGGAAGGGTATTGCAGATTCAAGCATTTGGCGTCACCATACCTTCACCAGGTTGAGCAGTATGAACGGCAGGATACCGAAGAGCAGTATGAAGAATATCAGTATCGAATATCCAAACTTCTGCGCTTTTCCTATGAACTGCATAGTAAATGAATGCTCCGTAGTGGAAAGCATGGACTTGCTTATTGCGAAATACATGTACGCGCCCATTATCGCGAGCGCTGCAAGCGGTAGCAGGCCGTAGATCCCGAATGCCTGGAATGAGCCTGCGAAGAGCATGATGTCTGCTATGAAACCTGAGGTAAGCGGCAGTCCCACCATAGCGAACACGCCGAAAACGAATGCGTAGGTGGTGAACTGCGCGTTCAATACCGTGCCCTTGAGGAATTGGATTCCCCTTTCGCCGAATATGTACTTCAGCATGCCCACGACCAGGAACATGAGCGCTATCACAAGCCCGTGGGAGAGCATGAGGTATGCGGCGCCGCACGTCCCAAGTGAATTGCCTGCGGATATGCCAAGCAGTATTATCCCCATCTCCACTATCGTCGAATAGGCTATTATCCTTTTCAGGTCCTTCTGGCGCAGCAGCAGTAGCACTGAGTAGAATGTCGACACTATGGCGAGCGCAGCTATGTATGGCGAATATTGGGCGGCTATCGGCATCATCGAGAATAGTATAAGCATCCCGAAGGCGCCGAATTTTGTTAGTATGCCGGAAAGTAGCATGGAGCCGGAGGCTGATGCCTCGGTGTGCGCGTCAGGAAGCCAGAAGTGCATGGGGAATATCGGCATGTTTATCATGAATGCCAGGAAGAAAAGCGCGAATATCACTGACTGCATTGCCGGGGATATGCTCGCCGCGTTTGCTGCTATGTACGCTATGTTGAATGAATGCACGGGCGTGTATGCATATATCAGGATTATGCCGAGGAAAAGGAAAGAGCTTGCGAGTATCTCATATATCAGGAAGTTGATTGACGCCGCCTTCCTGTTTGCAGAGCCAAGGATGTTTATCATCAGGAAGAGCGCTATTACGCCGATGTCCCAGAACCCGAAGAAGAGCAGCAGGTTCGCGGAGGCGAAGAACCCCACGGCAGCAAGCTGGAACAGAAGAATCAGCACGCTGGCGGTCTTGGGCTTCTCCCGCCCCGGATTGGCTGCGAGAGCTGCAACAAATAGCACCACGGCTGACATTATCAGTAGCATCAGGGGTATGATATCAATCCTGAATCCCAGACTTATCCCGAGCGACGGGATGTACGGGTACTGTTCGGATATGCTTGCACTTCCTGTGCTTAGCGCGATTGCAAGCATGCCGAAAGCGAGCAGCATGTTTATCAGCGTTGAGCCCAGGAGTATCTTCCTATGGCTGCGGCCGAAAGCCGCGGTTGCAGCTAGCGCTATTATCGGGATAAGTATCATTATGCTGATTATCGGTAACATCTTGGATCACAATATAATTATAATCAATATGAATGCCAGCCCTATCACAAGCGCTGCTATATATGTTCTGGTGCTGCCGTCCTCTATCCCCTTGAGCATCTCCGCGAACGAGCCAACGTCATGCGCTGCGCCCTTTATGAAACCATACACTGCGATGTCAAAACTCTCGATGACTCCTCCTGCAATTCCACACAGCCTTGCCATATATGAGTAGAAATCATTGGTCATCTCGCTGTTGTGCAGAAGCTTGTGCAGCGAACCCGTGGGGAAGATAACATAATCCTTGAGGTAGAAGGCGTAGTACGCTATGGCCAGTGCCACAGCGAAGAGTGCAAGCGATATCATAACTTCCACAGGACCTATTATTATCGGCTGCGGATTGTAACTCAAAAGGTAAACAGGAAGATACAGGTATGCTATCGCACCGACAAGTACAAGCAGTGCAAGTACATACATGGATATCTTCATGGAGCGCGGGATCGTTGCATGGACAAGCCCCTGCGCCGTCTTGCTTGCGATGTTCTTCCTACGCAGCGGCATGAACAGCCACCTGAATATGTATATGTTGCTCGCGAATGCTATGATCACCAGAGTGATGTATACGGGAATGCTTGCAGAGGCCGATGCCGCCACCGCAGCCTTCCCGAAGAAGCCGCTCAGGGGGAATATGCCGGCAAGCGATGCTACTGCTATGACCGTAGGTATGAATATGCTCGGGTACTTTGCGGAATTCTGGAGCCTGCGCAGGTCCTCCTCGTTGCCGTTCACGCTTATTATGGACCCTGCACTCATGAAGAGCAGCGCCTTGTAGAACGTTTGTACTATGAGAAGCAGCATCGCGGAGATAAGCGAGCCGGTACCCAGTGCAACGAACATAAGCCCCAAATCCTCAAGCGTGGAGTAGGCAAGGACCCTCTTTATGTTGGTTTCTGCAAGCGCATTTGTTATCCCGAGCGCAGCGGTTATTATTCCGAAGATAAGCAGGATGTGCAGCATGTTGTATGCTGCAAATAACGGCAGGAGCACGGCGACAATAAAGACCCCTGCCTTTACCATTGTGGAGGAATGGAGGAATGCGGATACGGGGGTCGGGCCCTTCATCGCGTCAGGAAGCCATTCGTGGAACGGGAACTGCGCTGATTTGGTGAATGCGGCGAACATTATGAGAGTGAGAGCGGCAGACATCGCGGCGCTGTGGAAGCCTGCCTGCTGGAGTATTACCGAGAAGCTGAATGTGCCGTAGGTGCTCCATATGATAAGTATAGCCGCGAGCATCATCATGTCTCCTATAAGTATCGTGGTTATTGCCTTCCTTGCCGCACCTGCCGCGCCGTAATTGTGGTACCAGAACCCGATCAGCAGGTAGCTGGTGATTCCCAGTAGCTCCCATGCGATGAACATGGTGATGAAATCCGCCGATATCGCGAAGAGCATCATCGCGGCTGCGAAGAGGCAGAGCTCGAAGTAGTATCTCGACTGCTCGCTGCGTACGTGCATGAAGCCTATTGAGTAGGTTATTATGAGCGGCGTCATTATGCCGACCAGGAGAAGAAGGATCATGTTGAGCGGCGCAGTCAACGTGCTTATCTGCAGTGAGTAGCTACCTATGCTGAACCAATTGATTGACTGAACCTGGGACTGGTTGAGAAAAGAGCCCAGTATAAGGAGAAGCGTGATTATGCTTGCCGTAAGTGCTACGTACCCGACCAGCCTGCTGTTCAGTTTGCGCATGAGAAGCGCAAGCAGTGCGGCTGCGATCAGCGGGACTATGATTAGTATTGCGAGCATTTCATCTGTTCCTCAGTTTCGAGAGCTTCATCAGGTCGAGGTCTACACCCCTCGCGGTCATGTACCTGTAGAAGACTATTATTGCGAGCACCTCCGCAGATGCGGCGGCCCATATTGCGAGCAGCAGGACTGGCGTGCCGGGAGCCTGCGTGAAGTAGAATACCGACACCGCGAGAAGTGTGCCGGCAGTGAACACCACCTCCACAGAGAACATCATTATGAGGAAGTGCCTGCTTGCGAGTATGCCGCTTATTCCTAGCGAGAGGATGCCTATGCTCATCAGCACGAAGTATTCTAGTGGTATCATTTTGTTACCTTCAGTTTTTTCATCATTATTATCGAGCCGAATGCCACGCCGAAAAGCACAATCGCGATCAGGTACAGCAGCGCGATGTTCTGCCCCAGCGCCTGCGTTAGCGAAATCGTAGGAAGGGCTGGCTGTCCAGATTCCGGCTGGTTTGGCCTGAGCACGCTGTACGCCAGGAGTATGAAAAGCGCCACGTAGGCCGCCATGAAGATCATGCGGTTAGTGTGCCTGAACTTGGAATAGCCTGCCGAGGCAACGCCCACAAAGGCGTATGTGGCCACTCCTCCAACCATTATGAAAAGCTGCACCAGTGCGAGGAATGGCTGGCCGAGTATCATGAAGAACGCGGAATTCATTATGAATGCTGACGCGAGCGCGATTACCGAATGCAGCACGTCCTTGAATATGTATATGAGGGCGATTGACGCTACGTCAAGCGTAGCCGCGACTATGAAAATGGCAGCCTCATAAGCCATAGAACACCATCATTCCAATTCCTCGGGCCTTTTTATGAACTCCCTCCTGTCGTACCTCTCGAAGTCCGTGTCCTTCCCCAAAACAAGGCAATCGGTGGGACAGACCTCCTCGCATAGCGCGCAGAACAGGCAGCGCTCCAGGTTTATCTCGGGCATCATCTTGGTGCCCTTGTCAGTCTCGGTCTCCACCATGGTTATGGTCTGGTTGGGGCAGATCCTTGCGCACGCCGAGCAGCTTATGCT
>DUIS01000066.1:4978-14369 GCA_013330215.1 Microcaldota archaeon
GAGCAGCTTATGCAGGTCTTCATGTCCAGCCTGTGCACGCCGCGGTAGTTGTCGGTGAACAGCTCCTTCTCTTCAGGGAACTGCAGCGTTGATGGCGCTTTCAGCGCCTGCGCCGCGACCTTCCCTATAGGCTTGAGTATCATCGCACCACCAGTCTAGTTTACCTAACAAAGACTATAAATGTGACTAGGAGATTGAGCATCGCAAGCGGGGTAAGGTATATCCAGCCGAGCTTCAGCACGTTGTCTATGCGCATGCGCACGCTTGTCGCCCTTATTATGACTATGAAGACCGTGATCAGCAGCACCTTTGCGATTAGCCAAGCGAATGGCAGGATCACGGACGGACCGAGCCATCCCCCGAAGAAGAGCAGTGCTATGAGCAGCGCGCCAACGAACATGCGCACGTAGTCGAGCATTAGCGCTAGCGCATAGTACGGCGCGCTGGCATCTGTAAGCCATCCAGCAACGAGCTCGCTGTCTGCCTCCCTGAGGTCGAAGGGGGGACGCTCCAGCTCTGCCAGCATCACTATGAAGAATATCACGAATCCTATCGGCATCAGGAGCGCGAACCAGTAGCTGCTCTGGGCTCCCACTACCGACACAAGGCTGTAGCCGTTCGAGAGCATGGCCACCGCGATGATAACCAGGAACATGGGCACCTCGTAGCTTATCATCACCATTACTGATCTCTGCGCGCTTATCGAGCCGAACTTGTTCCCGCTTGTCCATCCGGCAAGGAAGAGGAGCAGTGGCGAGAATGATATCAGCACGAAGACCGCGAACAGCCCTATGCTCGAGTCTATGCCCACAAACGCGTTGGTGAATGGTATGAACGCGAGTATGAGCACGAAAAGCGCCACTATTGCGGGGAGGATCATCTGGTAGAGGGGCTTGTCTGCCCTGTCAGGAACCATGTGCTCCTTTGAAATAAGCTTTACTAGGTCTGCTAGGTTCTGCAGGAACCCGAACGGACCCACATATGTCGGGCCGTGCCTTGACTGGGCATGCCCGATTATCTTGCGCTCCACCCATCCGAACACGTACGCGAATAGGCTGAAGAGTATTGCAAGCAGCACCGCGAATACTATGAACGCTATGATGAATGCTAGCGGCCAGAGGAATGGGGCGCCCACATGCCCTGAAAGGAGCCCGTATATGAAATTGAAGTATGATGCAATAGCAGGCGAACCTATGATCATCTAATCGTTATAAAGAGTCTGCCTACTTTTATATATCTAGTGCTAGAAATCATAGTGTGTTTGTATGCTGGAAGATGCCGCAAAGAAGATAATAGCAGATGGGAGCGTTAGGCTCAGGGTCAGGCGCTCCGGAATGCTGCAGTTCCAGGTATTCAAGATAAAGAAAGTCCCAGCGGGGAAGGACGGCTTTTTCGTGGAGCTCTTCCTTGACAGGGTGATAGACATGTCGGAACTGCAGAGGGTTGCAAACGAGACCGGACTGCCTGTCGAGGCTGAGAACGGAAGGGCATTTCCGACCGGGCTTGGCGCAAATGACTTCATGGATCTTTAGCAGCTAGGACAGTATGAATTTGCCGCTGTTGAACATTTGGAGGTAGCGCCTTGCGCTGCTGCTGTTTATTTCAGCTGGGCTTAACTTAACATTGCGGAACAGCCATTCCTCGAGCATTGATGCCTCTGAGTGCAGCTTTCTAATCTCGTTGGCTCTTATGTTGTACCTGATGGAGAGGTCGTGCGCCCTCTCGGCTATACTTACGATTCCTCTTGGGTTGACCCTCCAGTCTGCATATAGGCAGATTGCCAGTTCCCGGTCTTTTTGCCGGAGCACCTTGCCAATCTCGTATCTTTTGCTGTGCACCGCACTCATCTTTTCCAGTAATGATACCACGCTATTGCTGAGGTTCAAGTCCTTGGCCATTTTGACTACAGCCTCCTCAGCGTCATTGCCGTACTTCGCGGTCGCCTCTGCCTTGATAGCGCGCCAAAAGTCTATGCTCTTGCGGTCTGCAGCGGTCATGAGTAGTATGCCCCTTCTGCCCATGTCAAACTTTATTATGTTTGCCAGGTCATGCACAAGAAGAGTTGCCACCACTTTCTTTTCCGATATTTTTGGCCCCCTCCAGTTGGCGCACACGAGGGCGCCTACGCTTGCTGCATCAAGCATGTGGACCCTTAGGTTCTGTGGTATCTGAACCCTGTCATATATTGCGGATATTGACCTGATTATGGTGCTTTCTGATACTGGCCTTTGCGGATTCTTTTCGTTCATTCGATCATTTGGTGCATTTTGTTGTGTTTACTTTTAGGACGTACAAAATCACGGTGTCGTGTAACCGCCTGTCCGTGAACCCGTAATGCCGTCAGGTATAACTGCTCAGCGCCTGGTTGGTCACGTTAAGCAGTCCAGGTATGCTGCTCGTGGCGTTGTTCACGACATATGTCATGTTGAGGGTGTACTGGTTGAACGGCGCTGCTGATGGCACCTGTGGGTTGTAGCATTTGAATTTCAATGTCGCGGTCTTGTTTGCCGCGATTGTCTGGTTTATCGTGTCTGTCGGGAACCCTGGGACTAGCTCGCAGCTTATGCTCTTTATCTTGAGGCTCGACTTGTATGTGTTTGTTATGTTAAGGGATGCGGTGCTGTTTGTGTAGTTGAACTTCGAGAACTTGCATCCGACTAGGGGGTTTTCTATGTAGCAGCTGCTCTGGAAGCCCGTAGTCCATACTACAGATGTGCTGTTCTTTGTGAGCACGTCTATGAGGTTCGCCGCGTTGATGTGCGCAATCGTAGCCAGCGTGCTGTTTACCAGCGAATACACATTCACAAGGTATTTTGGCAGTATCGCCGTTGTCTTGACAAGCTCAAACGGCAGCGTGATGCTCCCGTTCCTTGTTGGCAGCACGACAGAGCAGACATGGGTGGTACCGTTGTTGTATATCAGGCCGTAGCAGAGGTTTCCTGAGACCGAGGTGTTTATCCCTGGCGGCAGCGCGCTTATGCTTGATGCGAAAAGCCCTACCGTATTGTTGAACAGCCTCGTGGCGGTCATGCTGTTCCCGGAGTATGACAGTATGCTGCCTAGCTGGGTGCTGTTGGTGTAGTAGAAGTTAGTCTGGTAGTTGACCAAGTTGGCGTTTGAGAGCAGCGAATTGGCCAGGAATGCGCTCTCGCTCGAATTGAAGCTCGCCTGCGCTAAGTTCATGCATGTGCCCTGCCTGCTGTTGTTGTAGTAACTTATCAGCTTTGTCCAGCCGCCGTTGTACCAGTCGCACACGCTCAGCGTGTTGCTGATCCTCGTGTAGGTTATGTTGTTGTACTGGGCCATGCTGCTTCCCACGAAGCTTGAGAGCAGGTTATTGACAAGCTGTGTATTGACGGTTCCCTGCAGCCAGACCGCGTAGGCCACGCTGTTGTTTGCGTACTGGATGTAGGCGCCCTTTGCGTACACTATCCTTGAGGCAAGGTTCTGGAATATTTTCGTGGTCACGCCCTGCGAGGGCCCGAACAGCTGGTTGAAAAGCGTTATGTTGTACCTTCCCACTAGCGCAACGCCGCCGTAGGTGCCGAGGCCTGAGAGCGTGAACTCCTGCGTTGAGGTTATATTGCTGTTAGGGATCGAGGAGTAGACATCCGCTGTCTGCGGCTGCATTATCCTTGAGGTGAAGCTGCTGACTGTAGACTGCCTGTTCTTGATGTTGAGCACGTGGCCAGGGTCTGCAACAGCCTGGAAGCTGTAGTTCCCTGAAGCTGTGTAGGTATAGTTCCTGTAGAGCGTTACGCTCTGGTGCGCCGGTATTGAGAGTGTGTTGGTGCTTATCGATATGCCGTTGATGTAAAAGCCTAGTAGCAGGTTGTTTACCTTGCTGCCGTTGTTTGTGACATTTATCGCGAATTGCGAGGTCTGGTAGGGATATACGGCTCTCTGCCCGACAGGGGAGAGCGAGACGTTAACATTGTAGTTGCTGCCCAGGATGCTGCCGCCAAGCGCAAACAGCACAATCACTACTATTATCGCGGCTATAAGCACGTAAACCAGTGTCTCCTTGAAATCCATTTTATCTACCCTTCAACTCCCTTATCGCTATCTTCAGTTTCTCCTTTATCGGGTTCACTTGGTAATCGAGATACCCGTCTATCCATGTCTCCGCATCATGCCTGTCCCCTATGCCCGGACCTGCAAGGTAGTACTTGCTGCTCGCGTTCGCCACTATGTTTGATTTCTTGAGCTGGAGGAGGTGGTACCTCAGCGTCTTCTCGTTTATTGGGCCCCATGACTTTGCTATGTAGTCCATCAGCTCCTCCACGTTCGGGTCCTTTCTCTCCCCGAACTGGAAGTATAGGAGCGCGTCGAGGACGGAGACTGCGCTGAGCCTTGACTCCCCGGGGCTTATGACGCCGAGTGAGAGCGCTAGCCACCTGACTATGGACCTGCGCGTCTCAGTGACCTCCTTTGTTATGCGAAGGTCCCTGAGTGTCATTTCACGCTCTATTAGCTTCGATTCGTTGACCTCCAAGCAGACACCAGAAGTAATTGTTATAGTATTCAAATTTAAATACGTTGTTGTATATATTGTATCATAAGGTTATTAGACTATTTAAGAATTGTGATTCCTATGCCCGTTGTTAAGATAGAGACCAGATTTGAACCCAGCAACCTCAAGGTGAATACTAAGACCGAGGCTACCATGTATTTGGCGGTGAGCACCGAGGACAGCCATAAGAGCTACTGGTGCGAATGCGACATAAACGTAAAGCCTCCGCTCTCGCTTGCGCACGACAAGGATCTAGACCTTGGCCGCACGCGCGTTGGCATATTGAAGGGGAAGCAGAAGATAGAGAAGCAGATAAAGATATACACCCGCCCGAACAGCTATGCTGACACCTACCCGATCAGCATAACCGCATACCTCTATGACGAGGACGGCGCAATAGCCGAGCGCGTCGTGCAGGAGGAGGGCATAAGGTGCGAATTGTAGATCGAATGGCAAAAACCTACAAGGTAAGCAGCGGCGACGAGTACGTAATAGTAACGGTAGACGACGGAGGCTCCTACATAATAAAGGACATGGCTGGCCGGAAGGTCTTCCTTTCAAAGCATCAGGCCGAACTGATGAAGTTCGGCATAAATAACATCATAAAAGGGGCATTCAAGAAAGGGGACGACAAAAGCATAAAAATAGAGGAGATTAAGCAGTAACATCTGCATAATCGGGTATTGGTAGGGGGCGTATTGTCTCGTTGCCTTTTATAACGCGCTGGCCCATCAGTATTGCACCCTCTAGAACCCTAACATTTTCTAATACCGCAGTAAGTGGGCTTACATACGCCATTTCTGAAACGTCTGCCGTGCTTTCCACAAAGCCGCCGACAGGGTTTTCGTAAGGTTCGCACAACTCTTTGCGGTTTATATGCCTGGAAAATACCCTAGTTACGCCTTTTGCCTCAATCTCGATTTTTAGTGTGCTCTGGTCTATTTTTGTAGGGTTGGTTAGAAGTTCGTACGCTGCATTCCAATCTGCAACTGTTATGTGAGGCACTTTGCTTGTTTTCATTTCCCTGATTAGATCCTGGAGTTGCTCGGACATGTCTGGCCGGGAAAGTGCGGCAGGTGTTCTTGCAAGATGTATCAGATTGGTTCTGCGGTTCTCTAGACTTTTTGCGTGGCTGGTCGCCGTTAACTCATTCCCCCAAATGATGTGTAACTAATCAAAGGGCAGATTATTAGCTGTTGCCATATGCAGAAAAAGCCGTATTTGGGAGGGCTTTACTTCTTCTGCCTTAATTCCTTCTTGTTTATCTTCCTTTTCATGATTATGCTCGATCTGTAGCACCTGTTCGAGCAGAAGTAGTTGATTGTGCCTATCCTGAACACGTACATCATCCCCGTGCCCTTCTTTATCTCCTTTGCGCAGTAGGTGCATTTCATAGAATCCCCTACTTTACCCTTATCTCCTTTGCCTCCCTGCTTGTGTCTGGGAGACGGATTACATCCCCTATCTTTATCGGGCCGAGGACGTTCCTCCTTATTATCCTGCCGCGGTCGTTGCCCTCAAGTATCTTGCACGAAACTGAATATATCTCACCTGCGATGCCGGTCTTAGCCTTCCTGTTTACGTCTACAATCTCTGACAGGAAACCAGAGAATTTGGGCTTTTGCGGTTCGTCCGGCATCTTAATCACTCACGTTTTTAGGATTCTTCCTTTGGCTTCTGCTCTGGCTTCTGTTCCGCCTTGTGCTCGGGCTTGTGCTCGTGTTCGTGGGCATGCTCGTGCTCCTTAGGCTTTGCCTCGTGCTGAGGTTTTGGCTGTGCTGCTCCCTTTGAGGCTGATGTGGTGCCCGAAACCTTTGCAACTATCTCCTTTATCGCGTTCGCCGCGCTTCCGGCGTTTTCGACAGCTACCGCCGTGCACGGAACATTCATGCCTATGGCCTTGCCGAGATCCTGCTTGCTGGGAACATAGGAATAAGGTATCTGCTTCTGCTCGCAGAGGGTAGGTATGTGTATAACGACCTCCTCGGGCTCGACATCGCCTGCGATAACAACGAGCGAGGCAAGTCCCCTCTCTATGCTCTTCGTCACCTCGTTGGCGCCCTTCCTTACAGTCCCTGACTGCTTTGCCATCTGCAAAGCCTCGTATGTCTTGGATACGACATCGCTAGATACCTCGAACTTCACATAAGATTTTGCCATAATAACACCGTCGGTTGTACTTCATCCAGTATTATTCCCTTTCAGGAAAAAGAATACTCAGAAAGTATTGTTTATAGATTAACCTTTAGATTATTTAAACCTTGTGCTGAGTCGGATTTGCGGAATATAGCCGCTTAAGCAGTACCCTTGTAAATGATGCTATGGAGCATCTGGCGACAATGAAAAAATCCTGCCTATTAGACTTTACTAGAAAGACACAGTTTCCGAATCGTATTTGGATTCTATTGTGATTTTCCCAGTACCGCCGGTTACATTGCCAATTACTTCTGCAGGATAGTAGTTCCTAATTATACCAAGCGCGGCCTCTGCGGCATTATCCGAGACTGCCATCACGTACCCGATGCCGTTATTGAAGCGCGTGTACATTTTCTCTGATGCAATGGCAAATTCTCTCTGAATGAACCGGAATATTTCCTGTGGCTCAAGCTTGTGTTTCCTGTTTATTGAAATGTCTACATTCTTATAGGGACATAGTTCCCCGAGTTTGGATAGGCCTCCTCCAGTTATGTGGACCATGCCATGTATATGCTGGCTTGCGTATTCGGTTGCGGCTTGTCCGGAATCACAAGTAAATTGCCTTAGCAGTTCCTTTATTACTGGCAGATATCCCCTAGTCGGGACTGTCAGCTCTTCGCCTACGGTCCTGTTGCACCATGGCGCTTTAGAATCGAGACCGTACTGTTTGAGGAGTGTGTCTCTTACAAAGGTATAGCCGTTTGAATGCAGGTTATCGCTTTCTATACCGATAATGACATCTCCGGGTCTTGCCGATTTGATTATCTGGTGCCCTTTCTTGACATAGCCTTCCCCGGATATGCCGACCTCGATGCCCTGGAGCGTATTTATTATTGCGGTCTCGCCACCAACTATGGCCATCCCGTTCTGGTTTGCAAGAGCTACAAGTGCCCCAACAATATTGAATATCTTCTCGGCATTTTCTTCCTGTATCTGTATGTGATCCTCAAAGCTTACAGGGATATACCCGCCTTCTATCAGGTCATCGGCAACCATCCAGAATGCGTCCTTTGCACCATGGCGTTCCGTACCCATAATATAATGCAGCGCACCCTTTGTGCCTATCCCATCATTTGCTCTTTGCCTGTAGTGCCACTTGACGAAGTTGGGATCTATTTCCGTCTTGAATCTTTTGCCATCAGGGGTTATAGTGAATGCATTGTGGTTTGAATGTGTTGACCTTATCATGGCTCTTATCTGCTCGTTGTATGGTTTGGTTGGGTCGTAGGTACTTGCAGCCGGGTTTGCGCCCGCCTGTACGCTCCTGATTATTGTAGACATTTTATACACCTTTAAGCGAAATTAACGATTCACTCGAGGAACTGCTCCGGCTTTGGCGGCTCTTCCGGCTGGCCCTTCCTCTTCCTAATCTCCCTTACTATCTTGTTCTGCAGTTCCGCCGGGAGCTTCTCGTAGCCTGCGAACTCGTAGTACCAGATCGCCCTTCCCTGCGTGACCCCCCTGAGCGAATTCGAGAATCCCTTTATCACTTCCGACACCGGCAGCTTTACCTTTATCGACATCTGATCCCTGTCCTGCTCTATTCCTTGAACCTGCCCCCTCTTGCTTTGGAGCAATGTTATAACATCAGACATGTATTCCTGCGGCACGTTCACAGTAAAAAGCTGTTTTGGCTCCATCAGGAAGACCCCTGCTGTCAGCATAGCCGCATACATTCCCCTCTTCATCGCAGGTATTATCTGCGCAGGCCCCCTATGAACCGGATCCTCGTGGATCGTCGCGTCCATTATCTTTACCAGCACTCCCGAACATTTCTCCCTTGCAAGAGGCCCGTCCCTCGCTGCCTCTGTGAATCCATCTATGAGCAGCTCCATGACCTCGTTTAAGTATTGGACACCGTGGCTTGCGTCGGCGAGTATGCAGTTGTTCGACACGAACACAACGTTCTTTGCCAGCGGCCTTTCCATCCCCGCCTCTATCATCGCGTTTATTGCGACAATGCCCTTAGGTGCCCCGTCCCTTATGGAGCCCGCATCGAGCGCTGCCATTATCGACTCCTTCAGCGGCTCGACTTCGATGTAGAACTTCGTGTGCCTGTTAGGCGTCTTGCTTTCTATGGGGCCGGCATGCGACTCTATGGTCTCATGGTAAACCACAATAGGCTCGCTTGTCGTTATGGGCACCATGAACTCGTCCCTGAGCTTTGTCTCTATTATCTCAAGATGGAGCTCGCCCATTCCGCTCACAAGGTGCTCTCCCGTTTCCTGGTTTATTTCGACTTTTATGGTCGGGTCCTGCTTTGAGAGAACCCTTAATGCCTCTATTAGTTTTGTTGTATCCCTTGAATCCTTTGCCTCTACCGCCTTCGTGACAACCGGCTTTGAGTAGTGCGTTATCTGCTCGAACGGCTCTATCTCATCCTCGCTCAGTGTGTCCCCTACTGATATGTCCTTCAATCCTATTAGCGCCGCTATGTTCCCTGCAGGAAGCTGCTCCACGAGCACCCTGTCCTGGCCCATGTATATGCCTACCTGCTGCACCTTCTGGGGATTGGCCCTTCCTGATATATGGAACTCCACTCCCTTCTTCACCATTCCCGAGAATATCCTTCCGACCGCTATCTCGCCGCTGTGCTGGTCGTAAACTATGTTGAATACGACTATGTTCGTCTTTGCGCTCTTGTCGACGCCCGTCATAGCCTTCCCTTCCACGCTGTTAACG
>DUIS01000062.1 GCA_013330215.1 Microcaldota archaeon
TGCTGACATGGGTCCTGAAAGGCTCTGCATCCGCGCCCCCGTAGAGCGGCTGGATCGTTGGCGTTTCGAATTCGATAAAGCCCTTCTCGTCAAGGAACCTCCTTATCAGAGAGATCGTCCTGCTCCTTTTTATGAACACCTCCCTCACGCCCTCGTTCATTATGAGGTCGAGGTGCCTCTTCCTGTACCTCGTCTCAACGTCCTGGATGCCGTGCCACTTGTCGGGCAATGTCCTTATCGCCTTTGCAAGAAGCGTGTACTTGCCGGCCTTCACGCTTATCTCGCCGGGCTTTGTCTTGAATACAACGCCCTCCACGCCTATCATGTCCCCGGCATTGAGCTTTTTCGCGGCCTCGAATTCGTTTTCACCTATTTCCGCGTAGTCGAAGTAGATCTGTATCTTGCCCTTGCTGTCGAGTATGTCTATGAATACCAGCTTTCCGGATTTCCTTATCGCTGTTACGCGCCCCGCTACCGAGACCTTCTTGCCTTCATAGGAGCCGTATCCCTCCTTTATCTCCTTTGAGAAGCCCGTAACCTTGTACGAGTACGGGAGCGATGATATTATGCTGCTAAGCTCCTTCTGCTCTTTGGCATCCATTCAATCAGCTAGACTTCGGTGGCAAAGTATAAAAAACAGAATAGTCTGCACTATAAAAAGCCGGCGCCTGCGCACAAGGCGCAGGCCCGGACTTTACTGTGGGGGTGAAACAATTAGTGTGTCGGCCGTCTTGCCAGCATCGTACTTATAGTAAACCTTGTGCCCGAGCTGGTATCTCTCCAGCAATCCGAGCTTGTAAAGCCTGTTCAGCCTTGCAGATGCGGCATTCCTGCCCCTGTAGCTCATCTGCTTCTTTATGTCGTCTGCGCAGGACATACCGCTTATCTGAATTATCTGCATTATCTTTGCGTCCAATCCAGATACCGGCTGTTCCTTTGCAAACCTTTTGTTCTCTTTTAGGTCTCTCTGGTCCTCTTGCCCAGAATCGGCGTGAAGTTCCGATTCCATCCTATCGAGCTTGTCGTGCATGCCCTTTAGTACCATATTTGTCTTCCTGTTCTCATCCATCATGTATTTGAAAAGTGAAAGCAGGTTTGATCCTATCTCGTCGGATTTCGCCTTCTCGCTGAGAAGCGCCTCCATGCTTTCGTTTTTGGATGCTGGACCGGCCAATCTGGCTATCTGTGCCTTCATGCCCTGGATCTCAGTTTCCATTTGTTTTTTTGAACGCATACAACCCAATCCCTTAATTCCCAAAATCATTCACGAGCCTTGCATACAAGAGTCATGAATGAATCACGATTTTATTGTGAATGAATAAGTATTTAAACCTATGTTATTTACGGAAGTTTGCAGAACAAGAACTCATGCATCTCTTTATGCAGTTTGACGAGATGGATGCGAGAGCGCGTGCAATATATACGTAAGGGATTATAAATAACCATTGCCAATATTAAGAGTTGTGTATGCATGCAAACAGTGTATATCCCTAAGGAGAGGCTGAGGAGGCTGAAGCAGGACAGGGGGCAGGTGTCGAGAGTAGAGAAGCTCTGCAACTGCAAGATAAGCATAGACACAGACAATGAGTTTGTCGAGGTAAGTGGGGAGGCGTATGGAGAGTACACGGCGAAGAACATAGTATACGCCTTCGGCCGCGGGTTCGAGATGGATCTCGCGTGCAAGCTCTCGGAGATGGATTACTATTTCAGCTCCATAAACCTGGACGAGGCTTTGTCGAGCGAGAAGAGGATAAAGCAGGTGAAGGCTAGGATAATAGGCGAGTCAGGGCGCACGAAAACCTACATAGAACAGGTGAGCGGCGCGAAGATCAGCATCTACGGAAACACAGTAAGCTTTATAGGAAGGATAGAAGAAATAAATGAGGCAGAGACTGCAGTAAACACATTGATAGATGGAGGAACCCACAGGCTTGCATATATAAAGATGGAGGCTGCACACAGGAAGAACAAGGCGGATGCAAAGAAGGCTGCATTCTAGAACGGTTGTTTAATGGCTGAGACCAGAAAAGCTGAGGAGATATTCAAGGAGTTCAAGGAGCACTCGATAGCGGAGTTCTTCAAGAAGAACAGGCAGATGCTCGGCTATTCCGGAAAGATCCGCTCGCTTGTCACGGTCGTCCATGAGCTGGTCACGAACTCGCTTGACGCCTGCGAGGAGGCCGGGATGCTTCCGAACATAGAGGTAAAGATAAAACAGATCGGGGAGGAGAAGTACAGCATCGCGGTCCTGGACAACGGCCCAGGAATACCGAAGAACTATGTTGGGAAGGCACTTGCTGTGATACTTGCCGGCACAAAATTCCACAGGTACGTGCAGCAGCGCGGACAGCAGGGGATAGGTGCGGCTGGATGCACGCTCTTCTCGCAGATAACTACCGGCAAGCAGATGTTCGTCAAGTCTTCCACAGGCGCTGGCAAGGCATACTCATGCAACGTCTCGATAGACACCGTGCACAACAAGCCCATCGTGAGTAATCTCCAGGATATAAGCGAGAACTTCAGGGGGCTTGATGTGGAGGGCGAATTCGCTGATGTCAAGTACGAGAACAGCGACCACGGCGTTTACGAGTACCTGAGGAGGACTGCGCTCTCCAATCCGCATGCCGAGATAAGGTTCACTGACCCCGAAGGCAAGGAGAGCACGTTCGTAAGGGCCGCTCAGACCATGCCGGAGCGCCCCAAGCCAACGAAGCCGCACCCGCTCGGCCTCGCCGTCAACGACATACTCGAATACGCACACAGGACGGAAAGCAGGAAGCTCGGCGCATTCCTTGTCGAGAACTTTTCAAGGGTCACGCCGAACAAGGTGGCCGAGCTCAAGGAGTTCGCGAAGAACGTAGACTTCGAGAAGGACCCGCATACACTTACATGGTCTGACGCTGAGGAGCTCATCAAGGCCTTCAACAGCGTGAAGTGGATATCCCCTGACGGAACGCAGATAAAGCCGATAGGGGAGGAGCAGATAAAGGTTGCGCTCAAGAACATACTCGATCCTGAATTCATGAGCGTTGTGGAGAGGAAGCCAGCAGTCTTCAAGGGTGGCATACCATTCATAGTCGAGGCTGCGGTAGCATTCGGCGGCACAGCTGGCAAGAAGACGGATGAGGGCTATTCCGGCACGATACTCAGGTTCGCTAACAGGGTGCCGCTTCTTTTCGACAGCGGCTCATGCGCAATAACGGTTGGTGCGCGCGACATACAGTGGAAAAGGTACAGCATGGACCTGGAGACGCAGCCCATAAGCGTGCTTGTGAATGTCTCGTCCGTGCACATACCATACTCTGGCGTGGGCAAGGAATCGATAGCGCAGGAGGAGGAGATAGTCGACGAGATAAAGCTTGCGGTGATGGAGGCGGCGAGGGGCGTGCAGCGCTATGTGAGCGGCAAGCTGCGGCTGCACAACGAGGAGAACAGGTACAAGACGATAATGAGGTACACTAAGCAGCTTGCGCAGGACCTTAGCGAGATAACGGGCAAGGACAGGAAGGTGCTTGAGAAGGAGATCGAGAAGCTTGTCGCAAAGCACTATCCGAAGGTCATGGAGCATGAGAACGGGCCCGATGAGGGAAAGAGGGGGAAGGAAGAGAGCGATGCAGAAGATCCTGACGAGTAAATAGGGGATTTTGCAGCCAGGATCTTATATATTTATTTGACAGCCGGGGCTTCGTCAGTTCAACGTTTCCTCCGGGTCGTCCGCGTCCACCAGCTTCAGGTAGCCCGCACCCACATACATCTTGAGCTCCTCGGCCTCCATAGTAGTCGAGTTGTAGATCTTGTCCTTGAATTCCTCTAACCTATACGAATTCAGGAAGACAAGATAGGTCCTTGAGCCCGTGTAGATCGGCACCTTCTGGAAATTGCTGGTCTTCGAGTATATCACAAGGTATTTCTTCTCGCTTCTCAGCGTAGCGACTACGTCCGCGCTCTGGCTTACGTCAAGGTCAGTGAATGTATAGGCGTGCGTCACAAGGTATATCCTCAGCTTCTTGAACACAGCAAGGTATTCGATGTCGTGCTTGCTCTGGTCCACCCATTGCGGAGGCGCGAAGAGCTCGTCGGCCGCAGTCAGGTACTTGTTCACCGCAAGCATGTCCACCATCCTGTCGACATTGTCGTAGGTGAGCGCGACTGATATGTTGTTGACCTTTATGTAGGTGGATATCGCAGACCTTATCTCCGCCTTAGTGAGCGGCATGTACTTCCAGTGGTACTGCATGTTGAGCTTGTCGAACACGCCCACGACATCGGCCGGCTTGAGAGTCAGCGGTATCTTTGTGGCTTCGGGCAGGTTCGGCACGTCTATGTAGAACTCGTCCCTGTTCGGCGCCTTTACCAGCACTATCATGAGCAGCATCACCGCCGCCACTACCGATATCTCTATGTACTGCTGGTTTATCCCGAAGGGTGCCGGGTAGTACTGCTCCTCGAAGTATGATTTGCTGCCCATAACGTTCAGCGTGAAGTTGAGGACGCCGTGGACAGCTGGCGTGCCCTTCGGAAGGTAGTAGAAGATCAGCCCGTTCCTTATTGTGCCGTTCGCCGGATACAGGTTGTTGAGCGATATCGAGTAGTTCAGGCCTGTTATCGGAATCTTCTGCGACAGCGCCGAGAACATGAAGCTGTCGTTAGTGAGGTTCTCGCTGGTGACGTTTATCGTGATCGGCGATACGTTGAAGAGCGCTGCCGCGTATTCCACGCCCACGAAGTTGCGCAGCTCCATTATGTACTGCCGCCCAGGCGGCAGTGGGAGGCGCTCGCTCCTTATGAACGTGAAGTTGTCTGGCACGTTGTGTATGAAGGGAAGCGGCAGCGCCTGCACCACGCTCATGTTCGTGGTGTATATTGTCAGCGAGGGCGTTATGTTTATCGGCGTGCTCGACTTGGTGTACACGGTGAAGTTCACCGGTATGCTCTGGTTCGCTATTGTGATGCCCTGCACGGTTATGGTGCCGTTCTGGTATAGCACCGGCTTTGCGAACACATATTTGTAGGTGCTGTTCGATGTTCCGGCTGGGTATGTCGCGTTTGCCGTTATTGAGACCCTTATGGAGCCGCTGAGCGAGGCTGCCGCTACGAATGTGTTGCCGGGCTGGGCCTGCGCGGAATCTAGCACGACGCCCAGCTGTGACTGGGAATTGGCCGCTGTTGGAAGCGTTATCGTGCTTGTGCCGTAGGCGTATTTCGGCAGCCAGAATAGGCCGCGCACAGCCTTGGCTATGTCAGCTCCGCTCTGGTTAGCAGGCCATGAGTTGGGGGTGTTTGGGAACATGAAGATGCTGCCGTTGTACACGTTTATGTATGAGGCTGTGCTGTAGTTCGTGCCTCCCGCGAACAGGAATGCGCCGCTGTCGAAATAGAAGCCGCCGGACGGTGAGGCTGGCGATGCGTGCGGGATTGTGTCAAGGTAGTACGGGCGCAGCGATGCCGGGGTCGGCGTGACTATCGAATCTGGGAGCAGCATGCGCGAGAAATCCTGCCCCACGTAGATTATGCTGGTGTGCTCGTTGAGGAGGTAGGTGAGCCCGCTTATGCTGCTGCCGTTCGCCTGTAGAAGGCTTGAGGGGAGCAGCCCGTTGAGTATTATGAGTATGGAGTTGGGCGGCAGTGCGGCCACGTCGCTCGGCGATATGGATGAGAGGTTGCCCGGTCCGAGTATCAGCCCGTACCTCTCAAGGCCGAACGATATCGCAGATTCTATCGCGGCTGTGTCGCCGCAGTCGTAGCACTCGTTGCTTATGTTGAGCACGAAGGCGCGCCTGGGCGGCGGGTACTTGAAGAGCGTTGCGTTGGCGGATATCCTGGTCACGTTCGACGACGCATAGTCAAGGAGCACGTATGGCACAATCTCCCTTAGGCTGTTGTGGCTTAGCACGTCCTGCGAGGCTATGGATGCGCCTATGGATGGCACCGGAAGCTTCACGCTCACATGGCTGTTGCCGTGCAGGATGCTAGCAAAGCTGAGGTAGAAGTAGAGGATCAGAACGCTTATCCCGACGGCAACCACTATCGCGGTCGCTATGAGCATCTTCCTTCCCATAATACCGCTGCGCACAGGCGCGCCGCCAGCTATGTATGCCATCATCTCAGCCTTTCCGCTGCGGGACCCCCTTCGCTCTTCTTACCCTGGTTGAACAGCCTTATGAACAGCTTTGTCATGAAGCCCTCGCTCTTGCCCACCCGCTTCTTTATCGAGTACACCTTTATGTTGCTGATCCTCCTGTTTATCCTTATCTGGTACATCATGGGCTAGCCTTTTAGTTCTATATAGCCGAGGGTCACCATCTTGTTCAGTATCTGCTCCACCCTCGTAGGGTTCATCTTGTAGCTCTTGGCGAACTCGTTCACGTCTATCGCGTCATCGTGCGAGTCCAGCCATTCCTGTATCATCACCATGAGCGAGCTGTCCGAGTATGTCTCAAGCACCTTGAGGCGCTCTGCCATGCTCTTGTTCTGGTCGCTCAGCTGCAGCGCCTCGACCGCGAGGCTCTTGTTCGATGCTGCGAGCTCTATGTTGAGACGCTTAAGCTCCCTGTACTCGTTTGAGAGCGAGTCGTAGTTGTTGAATAGCGTGCTGTATCCTTGCGTTATGGAGTTGAGCACGTCGTCTATGGCTGAATCTAGCGACTGGAAGAGCGCGGTGTTGTCTACAGTGTAGACATCAGCCACGAGCGAGAGTACGCTGGTGAGCGTCTTCAGCACGAAGAGCCTCCTTAGCTTGGGGCTCGAGTCCGGGGCTATTGTGTAGTTCACGGTCGCCCTCTCCTGCTCGAGCTCTATTATGAAGAAGAGGAAGGGTCTTTTCTGCATGTCCCTGCTCTCTATCTCGAGTATCTTGAGGCTGTTCTGCGGCTTCTCAACTATGAATAGCTGCAGGCCGTAGAGCCGCTTGTACATCTCCTCGAAGCTGCCTGTGAGCTTTGCCTTTATCTCAAGGCTGTCCGTCTTCGGCTCTATGGCTATGGCTTCTTCAGGCATGCATACACACACTTGTGCAGTGGTCTTTCTCAAAATCTGCTAAAAATCCCGCTGACTCCCCTAGCTGAATAATAAGAAAGACATCTTTATAAAGCTTGTCGTGAGGGAGCTATCGGGGCTTTGAGAGGAGGTTGAGCCCGCGGCCCTTTTCCTGCACTGCCGGCATCTCTACGGCTGGGATGTAGCTAAGGAGGGAGAGCAGATACATGAACGCTATGACCCCGACGCCGTAGACTATTGCGCCCAGGAAGCGCCCGCTTGCGAACGAGAGCAGGAGCGCCATGAATATTATGCCTATTATCACATAGGCTATGCGCTTGCGCTCATAGCTGTCACGCTTCTTCTTGTAGGCGAGGAAGTCCTCCTTGCATACAACCATGCGGTAGTTCTTTGGGTTCTTGGTTATGTTGCGCTTCACCCAGCGCATCGCGCCTATCACATGGTCCTCCTTTACCTGCAGGCCTACCTTCTCGTTGCCGCACATTATGCAGACTTTTTTGCCTTTGCTTTCCGTTGGCATTGTCCTCTTTTTGTTTTCGGGCATCAAAACCATATATAAAGGTGTGCGAATTAATAAATAGTCTGCGCCGTAAGTAATACCGATTGATATGTGCCAGGCTCCGGTCGGTAGGGTAATAGGCATAGGAGATAGGAAGATAACCGTAAAGTACAAAGGGAAGACCCGGGAACTGAATTCGAGGCTTGGGGATGTGAAGGTAGGGGATTATGTGCTTTTCTCCCTTGACATTGCGATTGACAAAGTCGACGAGGAGGAGGCAAAAACCATAACAAGCATGATGAAATGAGAATGGACGAGGATGCCAGGAGGCTTTTCCTGAAATATGCAGTACCAAGCTGCGAAACCCATGTGAGAAGGCGCGAGATGCAGCAGAGTCGCGCGGACGAGCTCATGGCAATCGTATCCGAGAACGGAAAGCTGCCGGATGACGCAGAGCAGACATTCAAGGTCGCACTTCAGGTATGCGGGGCATTGGCAGGGATAATGCACAAGGATTCAATTGATGCGGATGTGGTAAGGGAATACTTCCTGGTGTTGCACAACAGGGTTGTGGATGAGCAGAAGGAGATGTTGAGGAATGTCGACAGCCATTTTGACCCGGCAAGATGCAAGACATATTCTGGAAAGGTCATAAACATAGAGGGTGAAAATGCGGTTGTGGCGACTGAGCTGGGCAGACGCAATTATAAGATGGCATTTGCAAGGGATGTCAAAAATGGGGATACCGTAGCAGTGCATTACGACTTCATAATAGAAAAGATACCGAAGTCTTGGAAGCCGTCGCAGCTGGTAGCTGCCACCCTAAACAAAAAGGAGAGGAGCAAAAGCACCTCGTGACTCTTTGGCAAAATAGGGATTTGATGTATAAGTACAAGATCCTTGTTTTCGGGAATCCGATAGTAAAGGTAGACAGCGTGCCCCTAAAACTGATAGGTAAATTAAGAGAAAAGTTTCCGGAGATCGAGTTCAGGGAATTCGACCCGAACGAGAATCTTGAGAACGAGGGTAGAAAGCTCAACATCATAGACACCGTTGAAGGCATAGAGAGGGTCACGCTCATAACCGACATAGACGCGATACGGACTCAGCACGTATACACGATGCATGATTTCGATCTGGGGCATGCGCTCAAGATCCTGAAGAAGCTGGACTATATCGATAGCGTAAGGATATTCGGGGTCCCCATGAAAATAAGCGAAAGCGATGCGATTGAGCAGCTTACTTCATTGATCCGTTCCAGTTTATCTTGAGGAAGTTAATGTCTTTTCGGCTAAGAGTAGCCAATGCCTTTCTTTTGCGGTAGGTTTGGTCAATTTAATAACTCTAAAATCACAAAAGGATTTCTTTATTTCGTGTTCTGTAAAGAGATGATGCACCATTCCTTTTTCTGGACCGCTTAATGTTACATACGTCCCGCGTTCTATACGTTTTCCCTTTTTAATCTCTTCTCTAGAAGTAAGACTTACAAAAAACAGTCCTTTGTTTTTAAGGACTCGGTGAACCTCATTTATAGCTCTGTTTATATCACTCAATTTATTATGATGTAGTGCGCTTGTGCTTATTACTGCGTCAAAGCTGTTATTCTGGAATGGCAATCTCGTAACATCATGATTTATCAGTATATAATTTTCCAGTCCGGCACTATTTAGGTTTTTTTGTGCTGCGTCCAATCCTAGCGAGGTAATATCCTGTCCTACAACAAAAAAGCCCTTCTTTGTCAGATATACCATATGTCTGCCTGCGCCGCACCCAAAGTCTAAAATTTTTCTGACTTTCCTCTTTTTAAAAACAGGCACCAGCTCAACCATATACTTGCCAGGCTCTTTAGTAAATTTATGGTCTTTCCAAAACCTGTCCCATGTTTGCATAAATCCACACTAAACAATTTAGATTCATCGTCTGTCTTGTTCTAGACTTTTCCAGTTTATCCTGAGGAAGTGGCTTGCGCAGCTCATGCATGGGTCGTACGCCCTTATCAGCTTCTCTATCTCGTACTCTATGTACTTCCTGTCCCGTTCCATGTTCTCGTTGACAAGCTGCACTACGCTCTTCTCCATCCCTATCGCGTTCTGCTGTGTAGGGACTATTATGTTGCCGTACTTGACCTTCCCGGTCTTGTCGACCGATATCATGTAATAGAGTGTTCCCCTTGGCGCCTCTATCAACCCTATACCCTCACCCTCCCTCACTATGACTGGGTCGTTGTGCTCTTCGGTGAACTCGTTCGCCTCGAGCAGTTCTATTGAATGGTCTACACAGTGGAGCAGCTCTATCGCCTGCGCGAGGTTGTTGTGGTATATGTTCTTCGATGGAAATACACCTAGGTACTTCGAGAGGTCAGCCTTTGTCGCACTGTGAAGGCTGTCCTTGTTGAGGTTCATCCTCGCGATCGCGCCTACCATGTAGTCCTTGCCCTTGAAGCTGTATCCTGTCGCCTGCGAGTATGGTATCACCACCCTGTTCAGGTAGTCCCAATACCTGTCCTCCTTTATCGATTCGCCTTTTGAATCTGATATCATCCCGTTCGAGAACGAGAAGTCCTTTGTGACAAGCGACACGAAATCTATGTCGCGCTCGAGCTTGAACTGGCAGTTGTAGAATATCTCTACGAACTCTATGACGTACTCCCTCACCGATTTGAGCTCGTCAACGATTTTCTTTACTGCATCCTTGTCAGGTATATGAGAGAACTTGCCCACCTCTGCGAATGTTGCGTGCACAGCCCTTCCCGCTATCACCTTCGATAGGTTGTTGCCCGCGCCCTTTATCGCGAAGGCCTTCCTTATCATCTCGTCCTGCGATTTGTCGAAGTCAAGAACAGAATCCTTGCCGAAGAGGTCCGGCAGGCAGAACATGAATAGGTGAAGCGCATGGTCCCTTATCATCATGCCGTAGAGCGAGAGCTTCCTGAGCAGAAGCGTTTGGTCAGTTGGCGTGTAGCCAAATGCACGCTCAACCGCCTCGGAACAGCAGGTAAGATGCGCTATGCTGCAAGTGCCGCAGATGCGCGATGTCATGAGCGGCAGCGATATCGCGAACTTGTTCCTTATTGCCTGCGTGTAGAACCTCTTGCTCTCTGTTATCTTCAGCTTTGCGTATTTCACTTTCTTGTCCTTTATCAGTATGTCCATGGTGCCGTGCCCCTCCATCTTTGTGAGGTTCTCGAGCACTATGTGCTCTCCTCCCTTCTCTTCGTGGGAATGCTCGCCTATGAAATCGAAATCCTCCCCCTTATGCATTTATCACACCAAACTCCTTGAGATACTTGTCCATGATGCCCAGGAATGCCTCCTCCTGCATAGGGCACCCCGCGACCTCGTCGTCTATAGGCACTACGTCTTTCACCATGCGCACCTTGTCAGCCTGCTTGAACCTTACCAGAAGGAACTCTATCTCCTTCTTGAGCTCATCGTCGAACATGTTCCTCTGCCCTGCAGGCATGCCGTTGACAGCACACGATCCTATCGCCACGATCTTCTTCGAATGCTTCCTTATTGAGCGCAGCTTCTTCGCGTCCTCGTCGTTAGTTATCGCGCCCTCGACGAAGGCGACGTCTATGTTGTCAAGCTTGTTGTTCTTCTTGAGGACCCTCGCATAGCGTATGTCAAGGAGATCCTTCCACTTGAAGAAATTCTCGTTCATAAGCTCTATCCATACCATTGTGCTATCCTCACAACAAGTAAAAGAGAACCACCCTATCCTAAGCTTCTTCTCCATCGCTTATGCTTGTCGCTAAAGTAATAAATAGATTCTGAATTCATTTGGCGTGGCGGTGTAGATGCCTCTTGTTTATCCCGCTTCCAACAGCCTCCTCTATGCTCTTGAAGCCGTCCATCCTGAGAAGCTCTGCAATACCGATGTTTATCTCCGAAATAAGGTTCGGCCCCTGGTATATCATCCCGGTGATCAGCTCGACCAGGTTTGCACCATACTGTATCTTGCGGTAAGCGTCCTCCGCCGAGAATATCCCGCCTACGCCGATCAGTATGAATCTCCCTTTTGTTTTCCTGTACACATATTTCAGCATGTCGTTCGCGTGCTTCTCCACCGCCTTGCCGGAAAGCCCACCCTCGCCGAAGTTGTGGCGCTTTGTGAGGTTGGAGATGACGAACCCGTCAACCTTGTGCCGCTTCGAAATCTCTATTATCGCGTTGACATTCTTCTTTGTGAGATCTGGGGAGAGCTTGACGAAGATCGGCTTCTTGATATGCAACGCGTCACATCCTTTTAGCAGCGCCTCGTACGCAGCCGGCCTTGAGAATGGCTGTCCGCCATATGCGTTGGGGCAGCTTATGTTAAGTGTGTAGTATGCGCCGACGTTGCGGCTATTGAACTTTTTCAGCGAGTATAGGTAATCTTCCTTTCCTATCCTGTCGTTTACGGTTTCCCTGCAGTTAGTCTTTGCGATGCTTACACCGAACGGTATCTCGTAACTCTCATTTCTCAACCCGGACGAAATCGAGTCCGCGCCCTTGTTGTTAAGCCCGAGGTTCACCCAGAGGCTTTTTCTCTCTGGCAGCCTTCCCAGCCTTTTTCCCGGGTTCCCTGATGATGCGAGCTTCGTCACGCTTCCAACTTCGGTGAAGCCGAAGCCAAGGTCCTCGCATATGCTTATTATCTCGGCGTCCTTGTCGAATCCCGCTGATAGCCCAACAGGGCTTTCGAACCTTATTCCGAGAATATTCTGTGTCAGCGCGGGATTCCTGTAGTAGTAGACCCATCTTGTTATGCCTTTTGTTACCGCGTTCCCGCCCAGGAACTTTCCGATGTTTATGAAGGATTTGTGCACCGATTCCGGATCAAACAGGAAGAGTATGGGCTTCGCTATGTTTTGGTATAGAACCCCTGCAAACCTGGTTTTCGACCCTGTCAATCCCTGCACCTGCTGCCTATCTTATCGTGCACGAGTCCACGTACATCCTTGCGGACCTCATCATGCCTTCGAATTCCTCGTCGCTGTAGGCATCGCCTGCCGCAAATGTGGGGTCAAGCGTCTCTGATTTGACAAAGCGCTGCAGTATGTATCTCTTTGCGCCAGAGAGCGATTTCGCCATGCTCGCTATGTCATCTGCGGATGTGAGCGAGCTCGCCACTGTTGTGCGGAACTCGTAGTCTATCCCGCCCCCTTTTATCAGGGAGATGCTGCGCCTGAGCTTTTCCATGTCCACGTTTGTGGCTGTGACTGTGCTGTACTTTTCAAGCGGTGCCTTGATGTCCATAGCTATATAATCAACAAGTCCCTTTTTAATTATAGGCTCCAGTACATCCGGGGAGACCCCTGATGTGTCGAGCTTTACGAGGTAGCCCATCCCCTTTACGGTGCGCATGAATTCTGGAAGGCCTGCCTGTATGGTCGGCTCTCCCCCAGTTATGACAACGCCGTCAAGCAGCTTCCTTCTCGATTCGAGGAAGCTCATCACATGCCCTTCTGGTATGGGCGTGCAGTACCTCTCCGGGAGCACAAGCGCCGGGTTGTGGCAGTAGCGGCACCTGAAGTTGCATCCCCTTGTGAACACAACCGCTGACACCCTGCCGGGATAGTCTATCAGCGATACCTTCTGCAGCCCGCCTATGATCACAGGCCCACCGCATAGGTTTTCCTCTCCTTGAACTCGGACTTCTTGCCCTTGTTCCACTGCCTTATAGGCCTCAGGTAGCCCACTATCCTTGAGTAGACCTCGCATTCCGCATCGCACTTCTCGCACCTGATGTGCTCGCCCGCATTGTAGCCGTGGTTCGGGCAGACGCTGAATGTCGGTGTTATGGTGAAGTAAGGCAGCTTGTAGTTGTTGCATATCTTCTTCACGAGCGCCTTCAGCCCCTTCGTGTCCGTTATCCGCTCGCCGACGAATATGTGCACTACCGTGCCCCCGGTGTATTTAGCCTGGAATTCGTCCTGCAGGTCAAGCGCCTCGAAGACGTCGTCCGTATGGTTCACCGGAAGCTGAGTGGAGTTGGTGTAGAATGGGTCTGCGCCCTCGCAGTATGCACTCTCGTTGCCGCACATTATGTGCTTGTAGAGCTCCTTGTCCTTCTTTGCGAGCCTGTAGGATGTGCCCTCTGCGGGGGTGGCCTCGAGGTTGTAGTTGTTGCCCGTCTGCTTCTGGAACTCGGTCATCCTGTCCCTCATGTGGTCCATCACCCGCAGCGCGAACTTCTTGCCGT
>DUIS01000061.1:0-628 GCA_013330215.1 Microcaldota archaeon
ATAGGACAGAACGCGGTATTCACCCAGAATATGGTCGCCAACAACATATACGGGGTCAACTCGCTTTCATTCAACCCATCACTTGGAGGCAACATAATTGGCGTCAATGTAATAAGCTTCAACGGCTTCTCCCAAGGCGTAGACGATATAGCTGGTGTCAATATTATAAAATACGGGGCTCCTGCCCTTGTTCAGCAGCGATACACGTCTGGAACAGCAGCCCAGACTTTAGCCGCGACGGAGAACATAGTGTATGTACTTGTTAGCAATGGCTTTGGAAGTCCATCAACTCAGAAGATTACTATCGTAGACTCACCATCAGGTTCACTTGTTAATGCAGCAAACGAGGTTTATGTGGGAAACGTTCCTGCTAATACTCTAATGACCTTTATTGTGCCATATGGCTTCTATTTCAGCGCGACATACACCGGCACCGTGGCATTCAACACGATACAACTAAAATAAGGGGAGTTTGAGTTCAATGAGAAAAAGGCAGCTGATTTCCTCCTTCCTATTCTGCTTAGTGCTAATGGCTGTTCTGATAGGATTGCCAAAGGCGACGGTTATAACAGGCTTCAACTCGCCCTACGATGTCGCAATCCCGCCAAGCAACATCTACGTATATGTG
>DUIS01000061.1:698-1337 GCA_013330215.1 Microcaldota archaeon
CAACATCTACGTATATGTGACAAACAGAGGCAACAACACGGTGAGCATAGTCAATTCGATAACAGATGTAAAAGTCGGGACAATAACAGGCTTCAATCTTCCCGCTGGCATAGCGGTTACGCCGAACGGAACCTTCGCCTATGTGGCTAACTTTGGCAGTAATGAACTGTTGAGGATATACACCTCCACCAACACGATTACTGGAACCACCAACGGCTTTGACCAGCCATACTTTGTCTCACTATCCCCGGACGGGAAGACTGCCTATGTCAGTAACCAGGGAAACAACACGGTGAGCATAGTGAACCTGCTAGGCCAGCCTCCCATTAGCGCAGGAAACCCGACCCCGCAGAACCCCACCATAACCAGCGGGCAGAGCATAATACTGACCGCAAACCCGAGCGATGGCTCCCCGCCATATTCATTCCAGTGGTATGCCAGCCTGACCTCTACCTGCAATTCGGGCTCCGCGGCAGCCGGCACAGGCTCCTCCATATCTGTAAGCCCGTCTGTCAGCACATACTACTGCTATGTGGTCAGTGACAGCGCCATCCCTCCGGACACCGCGACCTCTGGCACTACCCTGGTTACCGTTACGTCGCCAACTAGCACTATTGGCGGGGGAGGTGGAGGCGGCGG
>DUIS01000061.1:1397-11558 GCA_013330215.1 Microcaldota archaeon
GGCGGGGGAGGTGGAGGCGGCGGCGCTTCTACTGGCGGCGGGGGAGGTGGAGGCGGCGGCGGCCAGTCCAGGCCGATAGTAACCATATCCAGCACCAACTGCTATTCTGTAACCAACATAGCGAGACTGAACAGCTTCAATGTCACGCTCAGCAACCAGAACTTCTTGATAACCGACAGCTTCATAAACCCCAACCAGACCGGCATCATAATCAACGGCAGGAGCTATACCCTGTCGCTCAATACGACCTACAATATCAGCAATTCGACCTCGACCATAAGGATAATTAACATATCATACCTCCCGATACAGCATACGGTCGCACTGCAGGTATGCTCCAGCCATGCGATAACCGCCCCGCAGACAGAACTGACATACTCGCCGATATATGCGTCCACGCCGCCAGGGGTGCAGCTGCTCTCCCAGATCGACCTTCAGAATATCGGGCTGGTGCCGGAGTACATAGCCCTTCATGCAAGGAACTTCTCGAATATAGTGCTGATATCAACGAACAGCACCTTCCTCAAGCCGGGGCAGAGTGCGTCCATAGAGGTCCTGCTGAACTCTACCAATACCACAAGCCCCGGAATCTACTATACGCCGATAGACATAGCCTCGTCATCCACCGGGGGCCCGACCAGCAGCCAGACCACATACCTCACATTTGACGTTCAGAACACAACCGCCCCGGGAAAACCTTTCACCTCAACGCTCATAGCGTTGACAAACCATACAAATACCGCCAGCGGCATAATACAGATAAGCAGCCCATCGGACAGGTCGGTGACCAATGTCACGCTGCAGACGATCCTGCCGAGATCTGTAGTTACGAACATGTCCCAGATCATAGCCTTCGGCCTGACCAATAACGTCACATTCGTAAACGGCAGCTACGTGATAACCTGGCAGATAAGCGAGATACCCCCAGGCCAGTCTGTCTATGCCTACTTTACCATAACCAAGCCTTACACGCCAGCCCTTACCCAGATCAAGGAGATCCTAGCCGCAGTCCCATACGTAAACCACGGGAACGGTCTCCTTAAGGTAATAAACGTAGGGATACCATTATTCTACACAAACACCACGAACCGCTTATATGTAACTGCGATGTATACCGGTGCGAGGTCCCAACCCATAACCTTCTCGCTCTCTACCGTGCAATCCGGCATACTCATATATAACGGCACGCAGACGGTTGAGGCGCAGCCGAACGAGTTCTTCAACAAGAGCTTCTACATCCTCACCGGCCCGAGTCCAGGAACAGCGTTGTTCAATCTCTCACTGAGCACAGCTGGGGCGAACATATCGTACACGCTGCCAATAAATATCCTACCGAAACCGGTATCCACAACCACAATACCGCAGAAGCAGGTGGTCTCAGTGTCGTTACTGGAGGAAATAGCAATAATCCTGCTAGTCATAATCGTGGCAGTTCTTGCACTGCTGTATATCCTTAAGAGAAGAGGAGCTTCGGAACCCAAACCCAGACCCGCTGCGGCACCGGCAGTAAAGAAGAGCGCTAAGGCAGCGCGCGAACTTAGCAGAAAGGAGGTAATGGGCATGATAAAGAGCGCAAAGGAGAGCGGGAAGGCTGTAGACCTAAGAAGCAAAAGCCTAAGCGGCGTGGACCTCAGCAAACTGGACCTCTCCGAAGCGAAGCTCTCAAGGGCTAACCTGAAAGGCGCGAACCTGAGCAAGGCGAACCTTGAGAGGGCTGACCTGAGCGATGCAAACCTGGAGGGGGCGAACCTGACAGACGCCAACCTCGCATTCGCAAAGCTTGACAGGGCGAACTTCAAGAAGACAAACCTTACTGGCGTAGACCTGAGCAAGGTTGACATGGACAACGTAAAGGACTGAGACCAATAAGCATGGTGATCCGATAGGAAAGACACTTCATAAAAACAGGCTTTTCAAAGTGGAAAGGCAGAGGATAAACGTACGAGGGAAACGGGTAGACTACTACAGGGTCGTCAAGAGGGATGTGGCCGTGATCCTGCCCTTCCTGGACAGGGACCACATACTCCTCGAAAGGCAGTACAGGCCGCCGATAGGGCTCAAGATATTTGAGATCCCGGCCGGGCATCTCAATAAGGGGGACACTCCTGCTTCGGCAGCAAAAAGGGAGCTCGAGGAGGAGACGGGCTACAGGTGCTCAAGGCTAAAGAGGCTTGCTGTCACGTATCCGAGCCCTGGCATACTCTCTAACAAGGAGTACATCTACGCAGCTGAGGGCCTGAAGAAGGGGAAGATCTCTCTTGACAAGGATGAGGAGATAAGCTTCATAGGTATAAACATCAGGACGGCAATAGAGATGATAAAAAGAAACGAGATAAAGGACGCCAAGACCATAGCAGCGATCCTTTACTACAAGAACTTCGTTATGGGATCAGATTGACCTGTTTATCAGGAACTCCGCTATCGACTTCAATATGCTCTTGGGCTCGGAATCCGGAAGCAGCCTCTCCACATTCTTCCACGCATCCTTTACGAGCTTTTCCTCGAGGTTCTTAGTGTACTCCTCGGAATCGCATTTGCCTATTATGGCTATCGCCTCGGATATGAGCTTCCTGTCCTTGGTGTGCATCATGAGTATCTCCTTGAGCCTCTTCCTCCCCTTTTCGTCCGCCTCGGCCAACGCGTGTATGACCAGCATCGTGATCTTGCCCTCTGTTATGTCCTCGCCCCTTCCTCCCTTGCCCTCGGCAACGCCGCTCTCCGTTATGTTGAGCAGGTCGTCCTGGAGCTGGAACGCTACCCCGATGCTTGCGCCGAACCTTCCCAGCGCCTCTATGGTCTTGTCGTCGGCGCCGCCGAGCACCCCCCCTATCTTCGCCGCCATGCCCGCAAGCACCCCTGTCTTCGAGTAGGCCATCTGCAGGTACTGGCTCTCCGAGACGTTGTACGGGTCCACGAGCGACCTGTGCCAGGCGATGTCCGTAGCCTGGCCTATCGAGAGCTTAAGCATCTCCCTCTGGTATATCTCCAGTATCTTCATCTTCGACTCGCTGGTCAGCTTCTTGCTGTCGAGAAGCGCAACAACCGGGAAGAAGAACATGAAGTCGCCGAGGTTCAGCCCGACGTCTATGCCGTACTTCTTGTGCACCGCCTGCGCACCCCTCCTCATCCCAGAGTTGTCCTCTATGTCGTCATGTATCAGCGTACCGTTGTGTATTACCTCTGGTATTATCGAGAACTCGGTGTAGTTGTTGCTGTCCTTGCCGAGCGCGTCTATTATTGTGAGCATGAGTATGGGCCGCCATCTCTTCCCGCCTAGCTCGAGGAGGTAGCTTGCAGGCTCTATCACAGCCTTGCTTATAGCCTTGGGGTCGTACTCGTAGCCGCTCCTGCCCAGAAGGCTCCCGAGGTAGCGCACGGAAGCTGTGTCTGTGAGGTACTCGCCTATCTGCTTGTCGATCTCGGCGCCGCGCCGCTTTATGTACTCGATTATCTTCTCATCCATTCATTTCTCCCTTTTTGTTGTCTGGCCTATCGAGGACATCGCAAGCCCCTTCAGCGGGCTCTTTATCCCCCTGGCCGCGATCTCGAACTTCTCGATTGCCTCCTTAGTGAGCCGCGCGGCCTCCTTTTCCGCATAGGCTATTGAGCCCAGCTCCACGAACTTGTCAAGCACGAACCTTATCTCAGCCTCGCTCTTCAGCTCCCTATCCTTTGCATATACGCCCTTCATCTTTGCGAGCGTGGCGGAATCCGCATGCTGCACAGCATGCCAGAGTATCAGCGTCTTGACGCCGTCACGCACGTCCGTGCCTATGGACTTGCCTAGGCCTCCCTCCGTGGCTATGCAGTCGAGTATATCGTCCTTTATCTGGAATGCTATCCCGGCAGGGGTCCCGTAGCCGGCTATGCCGTTCACTACATCATCCTTGGCCCCCGCTATTATAGCGCCGCACTGCATTGGCCCGTATACGGAATAATATGCGCTCTTCGCGTGTATCGACTTGTAGTAGTCCTCTATCTTGAACTTTGTTATGTCCTTTACCTCGCGCGCAAGCCTGATGTCAAGGTACTGGCCTATGTGCGTCGTAAGCATTATGTCGTAGAACTTGTCGAAGTAGCGTTTCCCCCTCTCGCCACCTAGCACCGAGGCTGCGTCGTATGCCATCTTCCAGAGGATATTGTGCAGCGTGTCGCCGGCGTCGACAGCATACTCAGCACCGAAGAGGATGTGCGCAGCTGGCAGTCCCCTCCTCACGCTGTTGCCGTCCATCCAGTCGTCGTGCATCAGGAAGTAGTCCTCGGATATCTGCTGCACGGCAGCCGGGAGCATCACGTCCTCGAGCTTCCCCCCGTATAGCAGCGTCCAGAGTATCGCATAGCCAGGCCTCCTGTACTGGCCCTTCCTGTCGGTGTAGGAGCGCAGCATCTTTATGAACTCGGGAGGGGCGTTATCAGGGAAGTAGCTGCAGATTATCTGGTAGACGCGTTCCCTGTGCTGCCCTACAAACTCCTTGAAGTCCAGGGCGTTGCCTTCTGGTTTTTTCTGCATAGTCAATACCAATGAACCTAAAATCAGTGCACTCAGTTATCTTTAAATACTATATTAACCATAAAGATATAAAGGTGTATTCTTGGCAGTTGAACGATTGATGAGCCTCACAAATACCGCTCTGAAAAGCAATTTCGTCAAATTGAACAGACCGTACAAGCTGAATTTCTGCATGACATACCTATGCCAATCAAGGTGCATCACCTGCGGTATATGGCAGATAAAGCCAAAGGGCGAACTCAGCCTGGACGAGATAAAGAGCTTCGCGGCGAAGAACCCGTATTTCAAGTGGATAGAGCTTACCGGCGGGGAGCCCTTCCTGAGGAGTGATATAGTCGAGATAGCAAGCGCGTTCAAGGAGAACTCAAAGGAGCTCTACATACTCACCATGCCTACAAACTCGCTCTGCGATCAGGGACTTGTGGAGCGTAAAATCAGGTCTATACTCGCACTGGGGATACCCAGGGTTGCAATTACGGTAAGCCTTGACGGGTATCGCGAGCTCCACGACAGGATAAGGGGCATACAAGGGAACTACGACAAGGCGATAGCGATGTTCAAGCGGTTGAAGGAGCTGAAGAAGGAGTTCAGCAACCTCTACTTCGTATTCGGCTACACGCTCAGCAAGTTCAACAAGGGTGAGTTCCAGAAGACCTTCGACGCTGTAAAGGCGGAGATCCCTGACCTGCGCTACAACGACTTCCACATAAACCTCGCGCAGATATCTAGCAATTACTACGGGAATGCGAACGACGACATAAAGGTGAACAACAAGGAGGTCGTCGAGGAGCTCGAGTCGATCCTGAAAAAGAGGGAATTCGAGCTTGGGGTCATACCGATAATAGAGACCGCATTCACTAGGAAGCTTGTCGAATACGCAAAGACAGGGAAGGCGCCGATGAAGAGCAGGAGCATGGAGGCCTCGCTGTTCATGGACAGCTTCGGGAACATATATCCTTCGATAATGTGGGACAGGAAGATAGGCAACATAAAGGATGCGGATTACGACCTGCTGAAGCTGTGGAACAATGATATTGCAAAAGAGATAAGGGAGGAGATAAGGCAGGGCAAGGAGCCGAGCCAGTGGACCTCGTGCGAGGCCTACCAGACGCTTACCGGCAACGTGCTGAGCCTTCTTGTATGACGCTTTATCTCGAATTTCAAACCGATGGTTGTTAGATGAGGATTCTGGTCTTGCTGCTTCCGATCATGCTACTGGTTGGAATGGCAGCGGCCTCGACCGTTACATTGACAGGCACCTGCTATTCGACGATCATAAACAAGACGAACAACTACATAACCTTCAACATTACCAACTCTGGCAATGGGACCGCTACCAACTTCCTGATAGTGCCGGAAATAGACGGCGCCTCTACGCCGAATACGACCATATCCATACCGCTTGTCGCGCCTGGAGGCGCATACTCCGAGCGGATATACCTATCAAACTTCACGATACCGGGAAGCTATGTGGAAAGATTCGTAGCAAGGTACTCCCAAGGCTCAAGCACGTTTACCACGCTTTTCCCGTGCCTTGTGCAGATAGGCCAGAACGCCCACAGCATCCTCTATATAACAAACATCACAAGAGGCAAAAGGGGGGACAACATCTCGGTCAACATATCGAACATAGCAGACTATCCCATAGCTGCGCAGGTCTCCGTCTATGCGCCGCCTGATTTCACCGTGGTCAACCCAACAAAGAACGTGACGATGCAGTACGGCTTGACAAGCACGCCATTCGCGATATCTACACAGACGCAGTACACCAATTTCGAGTTTCCGATTACAGTGGCTGCATCATACGTAAGCGGCAATGTGCATTACGCAACGGAGAGGACAATCAGCATCGGCGCATCGGCAGGCACATCATCCGCATTCACGGCCAATCTGCTCCTCTTTGGCATAGTGGTACTGGTAGTCGTCATAGTCGCGCTTATAGTTCTCTCGGTAATCTTGAAAAAGGGGAAGGGCGGCGCCGAACACCATCACGAAACCGAGGAGCATCACCACGCCGAGCCGCATGTAGAACAGGAAAAATGATATCATGAAACCGTATATCAGCATAGTGATCCCGACTCTTAACGAGCAGGACAATATGCACAAGCTCCTTGAAGGAATCCACAGCGTGATAAAAGATTACAGGTACGAGGTAATAATAGTCGACGGGCATTCCAGAGACCATACCGTAAAATTTGCCAGGCAGATGGGCGCCACTGTCATATATGACGACAAGGGAAAGGGATCAGCGCTCAGGAAAGGGCTGGCAGCAGCAAAGGGCAAGATAATAATATCCATGGACGCGGACCTCTCTCACAGGCCGAATGAGCTCAAGCTGCTGATAGCGGGGATAGAGGCGGGGTACGACGTGTGCATGGGATCGCGCTTCCTCACGGGGGGCGGCTCCGACGACATGCCACTCACCAGGATAATAGGCAACAAGATATTCGTCGCCATAGTCAACATCCTCTACGGCTCGCACTACACGGACATGTGCTACGGCTACAGGAGCTTTGCGAGAGGGGTATCGAGGAAGCTCAGCCTCGAGGAGGACGGGTTCGGGATAGAGACCGAGATAAGCATAAAGGCGCAGAAGAAGCACCTCCGCGCTCTTGAGGTGCCGAGCTACGAGAAGCTGCGCGCTTCCGGGGAGGGCAAGCTCAGGAGCCTGGGGGACGGCGCGATAATACTCAGGACAATACTAAAGAACCTCTGAAGCGGCTCTCACTTTACCGTGTAGAACCCGTAGTTGTAGTTGAACTGCTTGTAGGTCGCGGTGACTATCGGGGTAAGGTTGTAGGTCTTGTTGACGTATGCGCACTCGTTGTTAGGGGTATGGCACCAATACCCGTAGTCAAGCACAAGGCACTGGTAGGTGCTCCTGTATTGGTTTACCTGAGTGGTATTGTAGAGGTTGTCTATCTGCGTAGCGGTCCTGTTGTTCATGTTGAAGAGGGTAGGGTCGTAGGTGTACACTATGCAGCCCGGCGGGATTAGCGCGGAGTTGTTGTACACGAAGCCCTCGTAGAACCTTGCGTCGCCCGCCTGCACCACCGCTGATGGGTTTACCGCAAGCAGAGGCATCATCGCATATATCGGATAGAAGACAATGACAAGCATCACGGCAAGCACCACAAGGCTCAGGCTCCGGTAATTGTTTTTGAATCTTTTCTTGAGCCAATTCTCGCCCTCCCCAAGGATGAAGCCAAGGCAGAACCCGCCGAGTATGCACGCCTGCGCTATCATGCTGAGCTGGAACCTCCAGTCCACGCCGTAGATCACCGAGCCCGCATAGAACGCAGCATAGAGCAGGAAGAACACAAGGAACCATATCCCTACGGCTATCGCCTCCCTCCTGTGCCTCTTGTGCATGAGCATTATCGCAAGGCCCACTATCGCAAGCGCGGTGAAGAGTATGGGCTGCATTATGTAGGTGCTCTTGTACTGGTTGAACCAGAACACCACGTTTGCGCATATGTTCGCATTGAAGTTCTGCAGGTTTATCGAGCCTGTGACGCTTACAGGCGCAAGATTGCGGGTGCAGGTATTCTGTATGGTAGTCCCGGTATATCCGTAGCTGTCCGTCCTGGACTCGTTGTAGGAATAGAGTACCGAGGGCGCTATCGCGAAGACGAAGAAGAGCAGTATGATCAGCAGTTTGGTGTTGAGGAAATTCTTCCTTATCGTCCTGAACCCGTTGCCTATAGCCTTGCGCACGGACTTGTCATCGAGAAGTATGTAGAACAGCAGGAATATCGGGATGAAGAAGACCTCATCCACCTTCATGTACATCAGGAGCGAGAAGGAGAAGAGGAGGTTCGAAAAGCTCCATATCGTCTTCCTCTCTATGAACAGCATCATGAAGAAGACCGCAACAAGCGAATAGGCGAGCACAGCAAGGTCGGAGTTCGTTGGCATGGCCCATACGAGCAGGACGGGCGAGAGCGCAAGCAGTAGCGCGGCGAAATACGCGGCTCTCTTGCTCTTGAGGAGCAGCAGCGAGGCGAAGAAGCACACGAACACAGACAATACGCCCAGCATAAATTCGACGCCGTATGCCACAGACCTCTTCGCGCCGAAGAGCAGGAAGCCCAGCGCCATGTTCGCCGATAGCCCTATGGGCTCATGGTAGACCTGCCCGCTGAAGCACATGGTCGGCGTCCCGTAGTTGCACATCCATGCCTGGCCCATGTGTATGAGGTCAAGCGCCATGCCCTGGTATATCGCGTCGTCGAAGAAGAGGAGCTGCGTGGGCTTTATGAAGTAGAGCTCGATGAATGCGAAGACAAGCACTATCGCGATGATGATCAGGAAGTCCTTCCTCTCAAAGCCGTATTTGCCCAGCGTCTCCCTTATGTTCTTCCTTTCCTTCACCGCCCCGACTACCAGCGCTATTGCCGATATTATTATCCCGATTGTGAATATGTACTCGAGGATACCGTTAGGCAGCATCAAACCCCACTCCTATTCGTTACGAAAACACCGTTTATAAACATATACTTCGTCTTTGTGGCCTTCATGGTGGCGATCGCGTCCTCAGGAGCCATCGCTATCGGCATGCCGTGTATGTTGAAGCTGGTGTTGAGCACTATCCCGTAGCCGCAGGCGTGCCTGACCTGCCTCAGGAGCTCCTGGTAGCCCCTGTTCTCGTCGCCGACCATGTGGGTGCGCGCCGAGCCGTCTATATGGACCACCGACCTCTCCCTCTCGTGCAGCTCGTCCTTGAGGTAATAGGCTGATGTCATGAACTTGTCGTAGCCCTTGTGGTCGTAGTGGAGCATGCGCTCAGCCTCCTCCTCGAGTAGCGATGGCGCGAATGGCTGGAACCACTCCCTCTTCTTTACGTATATGTTGAGCTTCTCCTTGACCTTCTCCGAGTCGCTGGGCGCGAGTATGCTCCTGTGCCCGAGCGCGCGCGGCCCGTACTCCATTGCGCCCTGAAACCAGAAGAGATAGTTGCCCTTTGCGATGAGCTCGGCAGCGTGCTTCGCATTCTCGATCTCGTCGCTGACCTCGTGTATGAGCGACCTGTCGCCCTTTAGCGCCTCTACGGTCTGCTCGGCAGTATAGCTTGCGCCGGTGTAGGGCGTGAACTTGTATGAGGATGTGCCGTTGAGCAGGTAATTGGTGTACAATGCTGCGCCGAGCGCTATCCCACCGTCTCCCATATGCGGGAAGACATGCCATCGCCTCAGGTTCTCAAGGCCCCTCACCTTCATGTTGGCCTTTATGTTCGCGAAGGTGCCGCCCGCGAATGTCACCTCATTCCTGCCGTACCTGTCTATAGCGTTGCTTGTGAATTTCGTGACCATGTTCTCAACAAGCTGCTGCGCCATGTAGGCGAACTGCTCCCTTGGCATCTGCCAGGCTATCCTCTGGAGAAGCCCGAACTGCTTCACGGTGCTGTACCTTGCCGTTATCCTTGTCCCTGACACAGTGAAGAAGTCCTTGAACATGTTGTCCTCGAAATCGAAGGGGTAGGAATAATCGGCCATAGCCATCACCTTTCCCTCGTCCTCAAGCTCGCGCATGCCCACTATGTTCGTTACCTGCTCGTAGAATATGCCGAGCGAGTCGCGCGCAGATACGGTCATATGCCTCTCCAGCCTGCCGTTGTGCAGCGTGCTCACCGATCCGGAAAGCCCGTCCCC